>CAZUBS010000401.1:0-2500 GCA_964618595.1 uncultured Desulfohalobiaceae bacterium | reverse complement strand
TTTTCTGGTTTTCGGGTCCCCGCTGATCGGGCAGGAGGAGATCGACGAGGTCGTGACCTGTCTCGAGTTCCTTCAGTTCTTCCTGCCTTGCTCCCGGACCTGGAAACGACCCTGATCATCGATGGTCACGGTGTGGATGCTGTCAAAGCCCTCGCTGGAAGCGGGCTCTTCCAGACGGGCCTGGGCCGAGCGGATGCCCGGTTCCGGTATCCGGGCCTCGGGGGGGTCAGCCTTCGGCCTCATGCCTGGTTTCCGCCCGCTCCCTGGTTGCACGCACCACCTCGGGGACGTTGTTTTTGCGCAGCATGTCCACCACCCAGCCCAGGCCGAAGGGCACGGGGCCCGGGTCAGTGGACACATGGTACACGACCAGGCAGCTCTCCGGGCGGTCCTGTTCGATCTTCCAGTATCCTGAGGTGTCCTCGATGGTCTGCTCCGGGGGCAGGCCGGGCCAGTCCACCATCTCCCAGCCAAGCCGGGTCAGATTTTTCCCGGCCCTGCGCAGCTCGATTTGGAGGCGGTACTTCTTGATGGTGCCAAGCGGAAGGTTCAGGGTGTAGTTGAGCACGGTCCGGTTCCCGGCCTGCTCCAGAACCTCCACCCGGCTCACGTTGGGGAGGAACTCGGGGTATTGCTCATACTCGGTCAGCACCTGGACCACGATCCGTCGCGGGGCCGCGATCCTGGCCACCGCTTCCACGGTCGTGGACCCGTTTTCCCGGGTCGCAAGCTCCCGCAGGACGACCTCTCCCCGCTCCACCAGGCGGGCCTCCTCGGGCAAGAGCCCGATGGCCCGGGATGCGTGCAGAAAAGGTGCTGTGGCCGGGTTTGCAATCAGCAGAAGAGCCCAGATCAGGCAACGCCCCCAGAAACCCTCCGGCTTCCGCCTCATGGTTCTCTTTCCTCCTGGACAGCGAGAAAAGGGGCGTGCTCAGAGAGCCCGGATTTGTGACGGGAGACTTGGAACCACACTCTTCATGCTCTTGTTTGTTGTGTTGTGCGCTGGTTGCAAGCCTCCCCTCACGGAAGTGGCAGGTGCTCAGCCTTTTTTCAGCTCCTCGATCATCTCCTCGACCTCCTCGAAGCCGTTGTCGTACCACTTCTTCTCGTCGGGCTCGATCTCCTGCAGCAGGCGCAGAAACTCACCGGCGTGCTCGCGCTCCTCGTTGGCGATGTCCACGAGCACGGTCTTGGCCAGCTTGTTGTCCGTGGACTCGGCCAGCTGCATGTAGAGCTGGATGGCTTCGAACTCTGCGGCCATGCTGTAACGGATGGCCCGGACAAGCTCGCTGTTGCTGAGCGTCCGGTCGGCCTTCATTCCCGAGAATGGATGTGCGAATTCAGGCATGGGGCGTACTCCTTGTGTGGTGTGTGAAAATGACCAACCCTTTATTGTGTAGGAAGAATCGCGAAGGAAGTCCACTCCGTCTGGAAAGGACGACTGCGCGGATGATTGGCGGATGTGTGAAAAACTAAAAAGGCATGGTGCGTACACGTTGGAGGCCGTGGGCATTCATGACCAGCCGAATCCGTGTCTTTTACGAGGAATGACATTCAACGGTCTCTTAAACGCAGTAGGTGAGGGATCGGACATTCCAGGCTGGAACGAGGCGGTGGTGGTGGAGCGCCGGCAAGAACGACCGATACAACACTGGACCATGTAAGAGGGGAGTGACACGACGCACTTCCATTCTGGCTGGTCATGAACGCCCACGGCCTCTTTCCGAAACCGGCAAGTTTAAAAACTACCTCGAAACCGGATGATCTTCCAGAGAGGTTCCGGTCGGTTGACTTATTCTGGGAAGAGCCTTTCGGTCACGGCCCGGCGCACGCGTTCAAAGACCGTCTCAGGATCGTCGGCTGCGTCGATCACGGCGAAGCGGTCCAGGTGCAGGGAGGCCCAGGTCAGGTAGCCCTCGCGCACCCTGTTGTGGAAGCGCTCGCTTTCCGCCTCGAAGCGGCCTTCGGTGGCATTCTTGCCTTCGTCCAAATCGCGCTTGAGGGCCCGTTTCAGCCCGGTTGCGACCGGGAGGTCCAGGAGCAGGGTCAGGTCGGGCCATGTTCCGGACACGGCCACGGAGTTGAGCTGGTGCAGGAGCTTGGGGTCCAGGCCCCGGCCGTAGCCCTGGTAGACCACTGTGGAGTCGGCGTAACGGTCGGAGATGACCACCTCGCCCCGGGCCAGGGCCGGGCTGATGACCTGGCTGACGTGTTGGGAACGGTCGGCCAGGTAGAGGAAAAGCTCGCTCTCCCCGGTCAGGTCCTGGCTGGCCATGTCCAGCAGGATGCTGCGCAGCTGCCGGCCCAGGCGGCTGCCCCCGGGTTCCAGCGTCACAAGGACGGATCTGCCCCGCGCCTCCAGCCACTGCTTGAGCATCCGGCATTGCGTGGACTTGCCGCAGCCCTCTATTCCTTCAAAGGTAATGAACATTGGTCCTGCTGTCTGCGCGCGGTCGCGGTTTTCGATTCTTTGTCCGATGTCTTGCGGGGCTTAAAGACC
>CAZUBS010000400.1:0-2500 GCA_964618595.1 uncultured Desulfohalobiaceae bacterium | reverse complement strand
ACGCCCGCCGCACCACTTCGAAGGGCGCTTGTGGATTCAGGGCTGGGGGAGGGTCTGGCCGGGGTGGGTCTGGAGGAAGAGCTGCTGCAGAGGTACTTTTCCACCGGGCTCAAGGGCCTTGCCCCGGGCAGCGAGGAGCAGGTGGAGAACCTGATCCTGGACACGCTTCAGGAGCTGGCACGGGACGGCTTTGACCCCAGGACAGTGGAGGCGGCCGTGAACAGCATCGAGTTCCGCTACCGCGAGAACAACAGCGGATCCTACCCGCAGGGGCTGCTGTTCATGCTGCGCGCCCTGGTGACCTGGCTGCACGACAAGGATCCCCTGCAGCTGCTGGCCTTTGAGCAGCCATTGACCAGGATCAAGAAGCGACTGGAAGAAGGTGAGCGGCTCTTCGAGAAGCTTGTGTCCACATACCTCTGCGACAACAGCCACCGCACGACCGTGATCCTGACACCCGATCCGCTTCTTGAGGAACGCCGGCGGACCCGGGAGCAGGAACGGCTGGAAAAGATCAAGTCCGTCATGAGCATTGAGGAGCTGCAGGATGTGGTGCACAACACCCGGGAGCTCGAGCAGATGCAGTCGACCCCGGACAAACCCGAGCACCTGGCGGCCATACCCAGCCTGGGAGTGGAGGACCTGGACCCGGAGGCGCAGCGCATTCCAACCCGGGACATGCACCTGGACGGGCTGCGCATTGACTGCCATGGCCTGGACACCAAGGGGATCGTCTATCTGGACCTGGGGTTCGATCTGTTCAGGCTTCCGCACCACCTGGTCGGCTATGTGCCCATGCTCGGGCGTTCGCTGCTGGAGACGGGCACCTCAACCATGGACTATGTCGGCCTGTCCCAATGGATATCGCGCACCACAGGGGGCATCGACACCCAGACCGTCACCTCCGGGATGGCGCGGTCCCGGGAAAGCGGAGGCTGGTTCTTTCTGCGCGGCAAGGCCGTGCAGGAGCGGGTTCCTGACCTGCTGGACATCTGCAGATCAGTGCTCACCGATTGCAGGCTCGACGATCGGGACCGTTTCCTGCAGCTGGTTCTGGAGGAGAAATCCGGGCTGGAGCAGCACCTTGTTCCAGCCGGCCACCAGGTGGTCAACTCCAGGCTCAAGGCCCGGTTCAGCAAGGCGGATCAGGCCCGCGAGCAGATGGGGGGGGTCAGCCAGCTGCTCTTTCTCCGCGACCTGGCCGAGCGGGTCCGGCACGAGTGGGACACGGTCCGGGGGGAGCTTGAGCTGCTGCGCGACTCGTTGATCTCCCCGCAGGGGTTGGTGGTCAATATCACGGCTGAGGGAGAGACCCCGGAACAGCTCGAGCCTCAGCTGCGGGACTGCATCGGCTCGCTGTCCAGCGGGCCTTCCCCGTCGGCCGAGTGGCAGATGGAAACTTACCCTGTCAGAGAAGGCCTGTCGCTTTCCAGCCAGGTCAACTATGTCGGGACAGCCCTGGATCTCTTTGCCACGGGATATGAGCTGCACGGATCAGCCCTGGTCATCAGCCGCTATCTGCGCACCTCCTGGCTCTGGGAAAAGCTGCGTGTCCAGGGGGGGGCATACGGCGCCTTCAGTCTCCTGGACCGCTTTACCGGTGTGCTGACATTGCTGTCGTACCGGGACCCCAACCTGGTCCGCACCCTGCAGGTCTTTGACGACACCCCCGGGTTTCTCTCCAAGCTGGACCTGAGCCGTGAGGAGCTGACCAAGGCCATCGTGGGAACGATCGGGGACATGGACCGCTACATGCTGCCGGACGCCAAGGGCTTCACCGCATGCGTCAGGCGCCTGACCGGGGACGAGCACGATGTGCGGCAGCAGCTCAGGGAGGAGATCCTGTCCACCACACCGGCCCATTTCAAAGCCTTTGCCGAGGTGCTGCACCAGGCTGCCACCAGCAGGGTCGTGGCCGTCCTGGGCTCAAGGGAAAGCATCGACACCGCCGCGGCACAAGGGTGCCGCTTCGATGCGGTGCAATCGGTCATGTAGCAGGGCCGGCCCGGCACCCACCCAAAAGGACACGCCGTCATGGTTATGAAGATCAAGCGGGACTCCAGGCTGGTCACCTTCGAAAACATCGTCCTGGACTTTGCAGGGGAGGGCGGCTCCTTTCTCTCCTACAGCGATGATGCGATCTTCAACCGGATGCTGAAGGAGACGCTCTACAAGATCCTGCAGGTCAAGAAGGAGTGCGTGTTCACCACAACGGACCGCAAGTACGCCCTCAACGTGCTGCGTCTCAAAGAGAAAAGCAGGCTTTCGTCCATCGTCTTTATCGAGCGGGCCATGGCCGGAAAAAGCACCCTCGAGTTCTTCGAGTTTGTCCGGGCCACCTTTTCCGACATCCACTGCATCGCCCTGACCTCGGAAACCGACAAGAGCGAGCTGGCCCTGCTGCACGAAGCCGGCGCCGACAACATCATCACCAAACCGCTGAACATGAACACGCTCATCGAGAAGATTGCCTTCACCGTCCGCCCCCAGGGCCACATCG
>CAZUBS010000399.1:0-2500 GCA_964618595.1 uncultured Desulfohalobiaceae bacterium | reverse complement strand
CCAGCGGGGATTTTTCAACGGCCTGCGCGCTACATCAGCTGGTAGATTCTGACCTCTGGCTGGGCCTCGAGCAGCGGCTTGAGATCCTTGACCACCCCATTGGAGAAGAAGTCGCTTGTCAAATAATCCGCCGCCTGGGTGCCGGACTCGAAGCGGTGCAGCACCTGGACGTCCTCGGGTCGGACCAGCAGCTCCTTGGACACCGCCCCTGGAACCTTGCTCAGAAAAGGCTCCCGGTACTTGGAGTAGACCTCTGTGGCGGCCTTTCGGTCCTCGTCGCTGATCTTCAGAGTGATCTGAAGGTAGGCGCTCATGACGTGCTCCTTGGTGGTTGAGGTTCAGGGACGTTGCAATTCCTGGCCTTGCTTATTGCTGCGCACGGCCTTTTATTCCACCATACATCATTTTCCCCTGTTGTGAACGCCTGCAGGCCTGGTCCAATTCACGCCCGGTTCCAGCACCGTGGGACTTCATGAAAGATTCCCGTTGTCACCGGCTCCGGCCGCGGCTATAGCTGTCTTCCCATGCGCCGCTTCAACCTCGCCTGCATCACCGTGACCACCATACTGGTCATCTCCGCGCTCTACACCCCCCAACCATTGCTGCCCACCCTCAGGGCCGCATTCGGCGTCAGCCCGCCCACAGCCGCCCTCCTGATCACGGTGGCCATGCTGCCCCTGGGCGTGGCCCCGCTCGTGTACGGTCTTCTCCTGGGAAAGATCTCCCCACTGACCATGACCCGCGTTGCCGTGCTGCTGCTGGCGCTGTCCCAGGCAGCCATTGCCGTGACAGACTCCTTCGGCATGCTGCTCGGCCTGCGGCTGCTTCAGGGCTTGTGCATCCCGGCCGCATTGACCGCCCTCATGACCACCATGTCCAGCGAGTCTTCCGATCAGGGTCTGGGACGAACCATGGCCCTGTATGTCTCGGCAACCATCGTCGGAGGGTTCTGCGGGCGTTTCGTCTCCGGGGTCGTGGCCTCCTTCTTTGGCTGGCGGGCCGCCTTCGCCACCCTGGGGCTGGCCCTGCTGCTCAACTTCGCCCTGCTCTTGAAGTTCAAGATCAAAGCATCGCCCGTCCGGGCAGAGCCGATCAGTTTGTCCCGCATGCGGCTGGTGCTCGGGCACCCCGGGTTCCTGCGCGTCTACCTGACCATCTTCTGCCTTTTCTTCGTCTTTGCAGCCGTGGTCAATTTTCTCCCCTTCCGCCTGAGCGAGTTCTCCACGGCCCACCAGGAGCTGCGGGCCGCCTTCGTCTATCTCGGATATCTGGCGGGCCTGGCGGCCAGCCTTTCCTCAACGCGCATGGTGCCGCATCTCGGGGGACCCGCCCGGGCCATGCTCCTGGGGCTGCTGGCCTATCTGGGATCCGTGCTTTTGTTCCTCATCCCCATGGAGTTCAGCCTCTACCTGACCATGTTCCTGTTCTGCGGGTCCATGTTCTTTGTGCACTCCACCGCGCCCGGGCTGCTCAATGCCAGGGAACGCAGTCAGGCCGGGGTGGTCAACGGGCTGTACATCGCCTTCTACTACCTGGGCGGCACGTTCGGGTCCTGGCTGCCCGGGTATGTGTACCGACTCTTTGGCTGGCACATGTTCGTGCTGCTCCTGTCCGCCATGCTTCTCGTGGCCGTCCTCCTGGCCAGCGGGACGAAGCGCCAACTGGAACGGGCCGCCCTCTGAGACTTCCACGGCCCGGCCTTACGCTCGTCCAGCCTTTCTCGCCGCGCACACCAGACTTTGCGCATGTTCCCCCGATGCATCTCGAAGCTGGAGGCTGCGATTATTTAGTTGTTGCACCCCACCCCCCCTTCGTGTGTATGCTGTCAAATGACACCCTGCTCCGGCGGGCCTTTGATCAGAAACCCGCTGCCGGCTTGGACAAAGACACTTCAACTGGAGGTTGGAAACATGTTCAGAATGATTGCAAGCACGCTGTTGATCCTCTTTCTCGGCCTTGGCTCGAGCGGCTGCAGCAAGTGGCTCTGGGGTGCTGCCGCCACCGGCGCTGCAGGCGCCGGAGCGGCCGACGAGTACCAGACCAAAAGGCAGATGGACCAGCTGGAGGAAGAGCACGAGCAGGGCCGGATCGAGAGGGAGGAGTACGAGAGAGGGACAAAGCAGATCGAGGAGGGGTCGATCATCTATTGACCACCCAGAGGTGTCCGGGAAAAGTGGTCTCATGAACGGCCTGCTGAAAAAGAATTTTTCAGCAGGCTGTTTCCTGGTTTGAAATAATGGTCCAAGGAGGCACGTCACCATGTCCCAAGAAACCAGGCCGGGCATTCGCAGGTACCGGGGCTACACCATCAGCATCGCCCCCTGGGAGGACCGCTGCTCGAGGTTTTCCGTCACTGTCATCGACCCGCAGGGGAACGAGTTCAAGCACCAGCGGCAGGCCGGCAAGACCGAGGAGAACGCCTTTGCCTATGGAGAGCGCATCGTGGATTGGGAGATCGGCTATGCCGCTCAAAAGAACAGGAAGCGCGTGGAGAAGAATG
>CAZUBS010000398.1:0-2509 GCA_964618595.1 uncultured Desulfohalobiaceae bacterium | reverse complement strand
TCGTGCAGATTCGTGAAAATTCGTGTACCTGCCTTCCTGCCTCACCTGACCACGAGGCTGAGAGGCAACTCCACGACACCTCACCCCTCACGCCTCACACCTCACCTGACCACCAGGCTGAAAGGCAGTTCCACGAATTTGCACGAATGAAGAATCAATTTCCACGAATAGAGATCTGTCTTTCCGGCTCAGCCGAAATCCCCAGGCCTTTATTCGTGCCAATTCGTGCAGATTCGTGAAAATTCGTGTACCTGCCTTCCTGCCTCACCTGACCACGAACCAAGGATTGTGCAGGTCCGGCTTGTTGTAGGTCATGGGCAGGCCGGTTTCGTGCTCGGTAACCCTTTTGCCGGCCCCTTCGGCCACGGCCTGACCGGCTGCGGTGTCCCACTCCATGGTCGGCCCGAACCTGGGGTAGATGTCGGCCCGTCCCTCGGCCACCAGGCAGAACTTGAGGGAGCTGCCCGCCGGGGTCATGGTCAGGTCCGGGTGGCGCTCGCGCTGCTCATCGAGGAACCCTTCCAGATCGGGTGAGGGATGGGAACGGCTGCCCACCACGGTGAAGGGGCGCTCCTCACCCCCCTCAAGGGGCAGCTTCTCCGCCCCGGCGAGCAAGGCCGGCAGATCCTGGTCAAAGACCTCCCTGCAGGACCGCCAGCGGTACGCCCCCTGCCCGGGAACACCCAGGTAGACCAGATCCCTGACCGGCACCACCACGACCCCGAACTCGGGACGGCCGTCCTGTATGCAGGCGATGTTCACGGTGAACTCCCCGTTTCGCTTCACGAACTCCTTGGTGCCGTCCAGGGGGTCCACCAGCCAGAAGCGCTTCCAGGTGGAGCGTTCCTCATAGGGCACCTGGGCGCCCTCCTCGCTCAGAAGGGGCAGGGAGGTGTCCGCCAGCCGCTCCTTGATCACGGCGTGGGAGCGCTGGTCAGCCATGGTCAGGGGAGACTCGTCCTCCTTGTACTCCACGGCGAACTCCCCGCCATAGACCCGCAGCACCGCCTCCCCAGCCTCGACAGCAGCCCGCAGGGCGAGCAGGATGTGGTCGGATTGTGTGTCGGTCATTGTCTTGTTGATTGGTTGATTGGTTTATTGGTTGATTTGTTGCTTGGGTGATCGGATGTGTGGGGCGGGTCTTCAAACTCTCTTGCTTCCAGCTTCGAGCTTCGAGCTTCCAGCTTCTTCCCCTACCGTATATACCCCTGCTCCTCCAGATAGAGCAAAACCTGCTGGGCGGCTTCGAAGGGGGTGGCCGTGGTGGTGTCGATGACCAGCTCGGCGCCCGAGGGGGGGATGTAAGGGTCGTCTATTCCCGTGACGCCCTTGATGATGCCCTTGCGGGCCTTGGCGTAGAGACCCTTGCGGTCGCGCTGCTCGCAGACCTCCAGCGGGGTGGACATGTACACCTCGACGTATCCGCCGTAGCGCGAAATGAGCTCCCGGTTGGCCAGCCTGGACCCCTCATAGGGGGCGATTGGGGCGCACAGGGCAATGCCCCGGTTCTTGGTGATCTCGCTGGCCACGAAGCCGATGCGGGTGATGTTCAGCTCCCGGTGCTCACGGGAGAACCCCAGCTCGCTTGACAGGTACTTGCGCACGATGTCCCCGTCCAGAAGCGTCACGGGCCGTTCGCGCATCTCCAGGAACTTCATGTACAGCACCTTGGCCAGGGTGGACTTGCCCGCCCCGGACAGCCCGGAGATGAACACGGTGAACCCCTGGCGGTGCCTTGGCGGGTGGGCCTTGCGCAGCTCCGCAACCACCTCGGGGAAGGAGAACCACTCCGGGATGTCCAGGCCGTGCTCCAGCCGGCGCTTGAGCTCGGCCGAGGATATCTCCCTGACCTGCATGCCCTCGCCCACCTCCTCCTCTGCCAGGTACTGGGCCCGCTCCTCAACGTAGACCATGCGCTGCAGCGGCACCATGGCGATACCCGTTTCCCCGGCCATGTCCCCAACCAGCTCCTGGGCCGCGCCCCTGGGGTAGAAGAGCTGGTCCTGGCCGTTGCCGGCAAAAGGGTCGGCGTGGTCCGGGGCGACCATGAAATGGCTGCAGCCGAAGTTCCGTCGCACGATGGCCTGCCACAGCGCCTCCCGGGGTCCGGCCTTGCGACAGGCCATGGGCAGGAGCCCCATGGAGATCATGTTCTTGGGAAACAGCTTCACGAACTCCTGGTAGCAGCGGACCATGGTGAAGTGGTCCAGGTCCCCCGGCGCGGGAATGCCCACAGTCGGGTGCAGGAAGATTGACGCCCCTGCGCTGCGGGCCGCCCTGAGCACCATCTCCTTGTGGGCGCAGTGCAGGGGCCGCTCGGTCTGAAAACCGATCACCGAGCGCCAGCCCGACTGGGAGAACCTGCGGTGGGTGTCCGACGGTGTCAGCCGCAGCTCTGGGAAGTCAAAGTGCAGGGGCAGGTGCACACCCTCCAGCCGCCTCCCCGCATACCACCCCCCGGTCTGGGAGAGCAGGGTCCGGACGCCCGGGTGGCGTTCCGGGTCGTCCG
>CAZUBS010000397.1:0-2513 GCA_964618595.1 uncultured Desulfohalobiaceae bacterium | reverse complement strand
CCCGAGAAAAAGCGGTGCCATGACAATGGAACCGGCAATGCCCCCCAGGAAGGCGCCCCAGCCGCCCCCCCGGCTCCCACCGTAACGTCTGGCCCCCTCCACCTGGCTCCAGAGCTCGATGATCTCTGCCAGACCGGCCAGGAGCAGGAGGAGCAGAAAGAACAACCAGCCGGCGGGCATGTCCGGATGGCCCCATCGCCACAGCGCCAGCAACCCTATGTTGACCCAGTTGCCGGGCAGCCCGACGATGTTGGTCAGCAGCCCCAGGGCGAGCAGGAGGATCAACAGGATCTCGAAGAGGGTGGAGATCATGTTCTCAGTTCGAAGCTCGAAGTTCGAAGCAAAACCAAAAGAGACAAAATTCTTTCACAGTACTGAAGACTCTTTCTTGCTCATGAAGATATATTTCTTCTCTCCCTTCCAACTTCCGACTTCGAACTTCGAACTCATTTTCTTGCTTTCAGCTTTGAGCTTCCAGCTTCGACCTTCTTCACTCCCTCTCGTCCAGCACCCTGACCGCCTTGCCCTCTGAGCTCGGCAGGGTGTTGTGCTCCACCAGCTCGACCCTGGGGGTGATCAGGATCTCGTCGCGCAGCTGGCGGGTGATCCTCTGCTCCAGGCCCTTGAGCTCCCGCATGTCCTCCACGAAGAACTCGTCCTTGATCTCCACCTTGACCCGCATGTTGTCCAGGTGGCCTTTGCGCTCCAGCACGATGAGGTAGTTCTGGCCCACCTCGGGGATGGACATGAGCACCTGCTCGACCTGCATGGGGTAGATGTTCACCCCTTTGAGGATGATCATGTCGTCGGAGCGCCCGCGGATGCGGTCGATGCGGCGGTGCTTGCGCCCGCAGGGGCACTCGCCCGGGAGGAACCTGGTCAGGTCCTTGGTGCGGTAGCGGATGATGGGCATGCCCTGGCGGTTGAGGGTGGTCAGGACCAGCTCCCCCACCTCGCCCTCGGGCAGGGGCTCGAAGGTCTCGGGATCCACGATCTCGGGCAGAAAGGCGTCCTCCCAGAGGTGCATGCCCTCCTGGTGCTGGCACTCGAAGGCCACGCCAGGGCCGTTCATCTCGGACAGACCGTAGGAGTTGTAGGCCTTGATCCCGAAAAGCTCCTCTATGCGCCGCCTGACCTCGTGGGTGTGGGGCTCGGCCCCGATCAGGGCGATCTCCAGGGACAGCCCGCTGGGATCCTCGCCCAGCTTCTCGAACACCGTGGCCAGGTGCAGGGCGTAGGAGGGGATGATGTGCACCACCCTGACCCGGAAGTCCTTGAGCAGCTTGATCTGGCGCTTGGAGTTTCCCGCCCCCGAGGGGATGGTCATGCAGCCCAGCCGTTCCGCGCCGTAAAGGATGCCCAGCCCGCCGGTGAACAGGCCGTAGCCGCTCATGTTCTGGAAAGGGTCGCCCGGCCGGGCGCCGACCATGTGCATGCACCGGGCCACCAGATCGGCCCAGACATCGAGGTCCTCCCTGGTGTGGAAGATGACCGTGGGAGACCCTGTGGTGCCGGAGGAGGCGTGCATGCGAACCATGCGCTCCCTGGGCAGGGCCAGCAGGCCGTAAGGGTAGCTGGCCCGCAGGTGGTCCTTGGTGGTCATGGGCAGGGCAGAGATGTCGGAAATTCCCTGGATGTCCCGGCTGCTGATCCCGGCCCGGGAGAGCCTCTCCCGGTAAAAGGGGGACATGGCCGCCCTGGCCACCGTGTCCGTGAGGCGCTCGGCCTGGAGGGCCTCGATGGCCTCGCGGGACAGGAACTCTTCCTGGTGCAGGTGTTCTGGCATGCTGCTGCTCTTCATTGGCTGTCCGGTGTGGTTTGGTTAACTGCAAAAAAGATCGTCAGGCAAACGTGCCGTGCAGGTCTCCCTCTGAGGGAGCCGGGATGTCGGCCAGATTCTCGAAGGAGGTGTACTTGTTCAGATAGGAGAGCTCAAGCGAGCCCACGGGGCCGTTTCGCTGCTTGCCGATGATGATCTCGGCAATGCCCTTCTTGGGGTTGTCGTCACGGGTGTTGTAGACATCGTCCCGGTACAGGAACACGATCACGTCCGCGTCCTGCTCGATGGCCCCGGACTCGCGCAGGTCCGAAAGCATGGGCCGCTTGTTGGTGCGTTCCTCCACCTTGCGGTTGAGCTGGGACAGGGCCATGACAGGGACATGCATCTCCTTGGCCAGGACCTTGAGGTTGCGGGAGATGTCCGAGATCTCCTGCTCCCGGGAGTCGATGCGCCTGCTGGAGCGCATCAGCTGCAGGTAGTCCACCACCACCAGGCCCAGATCGTGCTCCGCCTTGAGCCTGCGGCACCTGGCCCGCATCTCCATGGTTCCCAGGGCAGGGGAGTCGTCGATGAAGATGGGGGCCTGGGACAGGGCATCTGCGGCCTGGTACAGACGGCTCCAGTCCTCGTCGTTGAGGAAGCCGCTCCTGAGGTGCACCAGGTCCACCTTGCCCCAGGAGCAGAGCATGCGCATCATGAGCTGCTCCATGGACATCTCCAGGGAGAAAATTGC
>CAZUBS010000396.1:0-2533 GCA_964618595.1 uncultured Desulfohalobiaceae bacterium | reverse complement strand
TGTCGGCGGGGTCTGCTCCTTGAAGCCCAAGCTGGAGTGGTTCGAGAAGAGGCCGTTGTTGAACAAGGGCGTGGTGGTCACCAGGGCCAGGGAGCAGGCCAGCCAGCTGGTGGAGCTGGTGGAGGAGATGGGGGGGTGCTGCTTCGAGTTCCCGACCATCCGTATCGATCCCATGCCCGATTACCAGGCAGTCCATAGGGCCATTCAGGACCTTGCCGCCTACGACTGGCTGGTGTTCACCTCGGTCAACGGGGTCATGCATTTCTGGCGTCAGCTGGAGGGGCTTGGACTGGACAGCCGTGCCCTGGGCGGCCGCATGGTGGCGGCCATCGGCCCGGCCACTGCAGACGCCCTCAGGGCACAGGGCGTCTCTGCGGACTTCGTCCCCGACAAGTACGTGGCCGAGCACGTGGTGCACGGCTTGCTCGAGCTCGGGGTGGCCGGGAAAAGGGTGCTCATCCCCAGGGCGCTCAAGGCCAGGGAGGTGCTGCCGGAGGAGCTCCGCCGGGCCGGGGCAAGGGTGACCATCCTGCCCGTCTACCAGACCGCACTGGTCCAGGAGAGCGGCCAGGCCATCCTGGACGGATTGGAGCAGGGCAGCATCCACTGCGTGACCTTCACCAGTTCTTCAACGGTGGAGAACTTCTTCGAGCTTGTGGACAGGGAGGCGCTCAGCCGTTTCGTTCCCGACCGGGTCAAGCTGGCCTGCATCGGCCCGGTGACCGCCCAGACACTTTCAGGGTATGGGTTTTCCACCGACATCATGCCCGACGACTACACCATCCCCGCACTTGCCAAAGCGTTGGCGGGCATTTGAGTTCGAAGTTCGAAGTCGGAAGCTTGAAGGAAGAGAAAGAGTTGAAGGCTCAAAGCTGAAAGCTGAAAGCAAGAAGAGAGGTTTACGCATCTGCCCTGGAGGGCTGTGGGATTCAGGCTTGGTTGTTCCTTCGAACTTCGAACTTCAGCCTTCGAACTTTTTTCGACGCCAGGAGTAAAAACAGATGGCATTTCCCATCGCAGTGCTCGTTTCCGGTGGGGGCTCCAACCTCCAGGCCATGATCGACAGGGTCGAGGAGGGGGTGCTCGATGCGGATATCAGGCTGGTGGTGTCCAACAACCCGGAAGCCTACGGTCTGGAGCGGGCCCGGAAGCACGGGATTCCCGCCCATGCCCTGAACCATGTGGATTTTTCTGACAGGGAGTCTCACGAGCGGGCAGTCATGGCCGCGGTCAGGGAAGCCGGTGCCCAGGCCGTGGTCCTGGCCGGGTACATGCGGTTTCTGAGCCCCCTGTTCGTGGACGGGTTCAGGGACAGGATCCTGAACATCCACCCGGCCCTGCTGCCCAGCTTCCCCGGCACGCACGGCCAGCGGGACGCTGCCGAGTACGGCGTCAAGCTGGCCGGCCCCACCGTGCACTTCGTGGACGAGGAGCTGGACCACGGTCCCATCATAATCCAGGCGGCCCTGCCCGTGGTTCAGGGCGAGGACGGCGACAGCCTGGCCCGGCGCATTTTGCGCCTGGAGCACAGGATCTACCCCCAGGCTGTGCAGTGGCTGGCCAGCGGGCGTCTGACAGTCACGGGCAGGCAGGTCTTTCTTGCTCCAGCCGGCCTGGCTGTGGCCGAAATGGCAGAGGCAGGGGAGTGCATTGTCAGTCCGCCGCTTGAACAAGGCTTCTGATTTCTGGCATGGTCAGGGGACGGATCAAAAACCTCTTCCCCAGGAACCGGACATGGAACCATTTGGATTCACGTTGACTCAGGAAGAAAAGCAGGCCCTCAAGGACCTGGTGTATCAGAGCATTCGAAAGGAGATCACCGGGAAGGACGAGCCCCTCCCCGAACCGCCCACCGAAAGGCTCTCAGAACATTTCGGGGCCTTCGTGACCCTCAAGGTGCAGGGGAGGCTTCGCGGCTGCATCGGGCATGTCCTCGGGGACAAGCCCCTCTGGGACACGGTCCGGGAGATGGCTGTGTGCGCGGCCATGCAGGACCCCCGTTTCCCCCCCATGCACCTGGAGGAGCTCGAGCAGGCAGAGGTGGAGATATCGGTCCTCAGCCCCATGCGTCCGGTCACGGACCCCGAGACAGTGGAGCCGGGGCGGCACGGCCTGATGATCCAGCGAGGCTTCCACTCCGGCCTGCTCCTGCCGCAGGTGGCCACCGAGTGGGGCTGGGACAGGGAGACCTTCCTGGACCAGACCTGCCTCAAGGCGGGGCTTCCCAGGGGGTGCTGGCGCAGCAAAAAGGTCCAGCTGCTCGTATTCGAGGCCGAGGTATTTTAAGCGAGCTGGAAGCTCGAAGCTTGAAGCTGGAAGCAAGATGGTTCTATGTTCGAAGCCGGAAGCTCGAAGAAAAGCAGAAATAGTCTCGTGCTGCGTCCACGAATTTGATCGATAGGTGCGTGACAAGAATATACGTTTCAACAGTGGCAAACTTTAACGGTACGTCATTCCCGCGGGAATGACTTGAGGTATTCTCCGTCTTTTTTTCTAGCACAAAAGCATCGACGAAAAAGAGAGACGTAACCAC
>CAZUBS010000395.1:0-2537 GCA_964618595.1 uncultured Desulfohalobiaceae bacterium | reverse complement strand
AACGCCTGACGGGGAAGCTTGCGCGAGGTTGACCCATTCCTGCTAGCCCGAGCCCGGGCCACCCTGTCCCTGATCCTGGGGGTATTTGCCCTGGGCGCGGTCAAATGGATCTATCGCTCCAGCCGACGGCCGGACATCAACACGACCCCGGTCCCGGCCTGGCACCTCATCGACATGGGTGACTACGCCACCATGTGCGTACAGTACTCCAGGGGGTGCCCCTTCAACTGCGAGTTCTGCGACATCATCATCATGAACGGCCGGGTGCCCCGCACCAAAAAGCCGGAGCGCCTGCTGGCCGAGCTCGAGTCCCTGTACCGGGCGGGATGGCGTCGGGGCGTTTTCATCGTGGACGACAACTTCATCGGCAACACAAACAAGGTCAAGGCCATGCTGCCCCATCTCATCGCCTGGCAGCAGGCCCGCGGCCACCCCTTCCAGTTTCTGACCGAGGCCTCCACCAACCTGGCCGACGACGAGGAGCTGATGTGGCTCATGAGCGCGGCCAACTTCCACAAGGTCTTCCTGGGCATCGAGACCCCGGAGGTGGACAGTCTTCGGGAGTGCGGCAAGCTCCAGAACGCCTCCCGCGACCTGGTCGAGGCGGTGCGGGTCATCCAGGGGCACGGGATGCAGGTCATGGGCGGGTTCATCGTTGGGTTTGACAGCGACACCGAGTCCACCTTCGAGGCCCAGGTCAGGTTCATCCAGCAGGTGGGCATTGTCACGGCCATGGTGGGGGTGCTCAACGCCCTGCCGCAGACAAAGCTGTGGCACCGGATGCGGGCCGAGAACCGGCTGCTGCAGGAGGTGCCCGGGGGCGAGAACACGGCCGCTGAGATCAACTTCATCCCCCGCATGGGCCGGGACAGGCTCCTGCAGGGGTACCGCAGCATCATCGCCAGCATCTACTCCAGGCGCATGTATTATAAACGGATCAATGTCTTTCTCTCGGATTACGTGCCCACGGTCAGGGGCCGTTTCACCCGCAGAGACCTGCGCCCCCTGCTCCTGAGCATGCTGCGTATAGGGATCTTCTCACTGAGCAGCGTCTTCTACTGGAAGCTGCTCATCAAGACCCTGTTCACCAAGGCCCGGGCCCTGCCCGAAGTCATCGAGATGACCATAGTGGGGGAGCATTACCGGCAGATGCGCAAGCGCGTGCTGGCTGCAGGAAGCGACCGGCTGGAGGCGGGTGCCGCTGAAAGCCAGTGGGCCTAGAGCCGGGAAGAGGCAAGATCTTCACTGAAAGCCTGCTGCGGCTGCAGCAGCGGGATGTCACTCTCCTCCGTGGTCTGCTGCTTCGGGTATCAGGTCATCCAGCACCCCCCGGGTGCGCGAATCAGGGTTGCGGTTGCGCTTCCTGAGGGCTGCAAGGTCCTGCACCGTGTCCACGTCCATCCAGGAGGGAAGGCACTTGGCGGTCAGACCGGCCTCGACCATGCGGGCCATGGTGGCCGCGAACACCTCCGGGCCGCTCCAGACGATTCCGGAAAAGATTTCCGGGCTGAAGGCCTCCGCCCAGAAGCCGATGCACCAGTAGCCGCCGTCCGCGGCAGGGCCGAGCACCGCGTCGTTGGTCTCCAGGGCGGCGAGGGCCTGGCCCACGTGGTCGCGGGGCAGGTCGGGCAGGTCGCTCCCGATGCACAGGGCCCTGTCATACCCCTGGGCAAAGGCATCGGCAAAGGCACAGGCCATGCGCTCTCCAAGGTCCTCCCCCCGCTGGGGCAGGTAGAGGAGATCAGACCCGAGCCAGGCGCGCAGCTCGGCCAGGCCGTGGGCCGGTGTGCCCACCACCAGCACCTGCACCTCGAGCTCCTGAAACATGGCCAGCTGGTCCTTCACAAAGGCGCGGTAGAGGCGCAGGGCGGCCTGTTCGCCCAGGGCGGCAGCCAGGCGTGTCTTGACCTTGCCGATCTCGGGAAGGCGGACGAAAAACAGGATACAGGTCATTTTTTTAAGGATGAAGGATAAAGCCTGAAGGATGAGAAAGAAAAAAATGAAGAAGAAAGGTGACGTTTGTTGTGAAAAACTCTGGAGTGTTTTTGCCAGGGAGCACCATTATTATCCCTTGCCTTTGCTTCATCCTTCATCCTTTCGCCCTCATCCTTTATGTATACCATCCGGCCAGGCGGTGTGGCGAGACGCCCAGGTGGTAGAGCAGGCGCAGGCCCCAGTTGCGCAGGGTGCCCCGGACCATGCCGTCGCGTTTCCAGCGCCGGGGCGAGGTCAGGGCCGGGGCATCGAGGATGACGATGGGATGCCCCTGCTTCCTGATGCGGCGCATGAGATCCAGATCCTCCATGATCGGGACGGGCCGGTAGCCCCCGATCTCGAGGAAGAACAGCCCTTGCACGACAATGGCCTGGTCCCCGTAAGGCACCCGGGCCAATCGGGAACGCCGCCAGCCCACCATTGAGAGCAGTCCCAGCCGCGGGTGTTGCCAGTCGATCTTCCGGTCAAAGGCCCCGCCCCCGACAGCGGGGCTGCTCAGCCCCTCGGAGGTCAGCTGGAGGGCTCTGGCGTGCAGCAGGTGG
>CAZUBS010000394.1:0-2545 GCA_964618595.1 uncultured Desulfohalobiaceae bacterium | reverse complement strand
AGATCAACGAGGCATAGAGAAATATCGGAAGGGCATGGGAACGGAAGGCAAGGTGCTGCAGGTTTTGTCCCTGGAGCTCATTGATGATGCTTCCGGCATCGGCAAAGCCGTATTGTACTTTGTCCCTCAGCAGCAGCTGGACATGGCCCCTTAGGTAGCCGGCCTGTTGCTGCACAAAGT
The DNA here is from genome assembly GCA_964618595.1 of uncultured Desulfohalobiaceae bacterium. Taxonomy (GTDB): domain Bacteria; phylum Desulfobacterota; class Desulfovibrionia; order Desulfovibrionales; family CAZUBS01; genus CAZUBS01. The sequence goes on along the minus strand of CAZUBS010000394.1, from coordinate 2,365 downwards.
CAGGAAGCAGCGCCTGTCCTTTGGGAAGGAGCACAAGGACACAGAAAAGAGCCAAAGCAACGACCAAGAATATTTTCAGTACCCTCTCCCACCGGGCAGTCTTCATAAACACTGTCACAGGGTATATTCCTGCAATGCTTGCGCATATGAACAAGCTTGGGCGCCACCAGGATACCGACAGGACGCCAAACAAAAGTGCAGACACAAGCCAAGCCATGCGTGAAAAACCAAGATCCACTGTAAATTTGTACAGGCACAAGGCAAATCCATAGATAAAGAACGGGATTAGAAAATGGGTGTCGTAAATTCCTAAAGAAGTCTGGACTCCCCAATGCGGGGAGGTGACCAGGAAGAGCAGGGCCACTGCAGCCGCCACAGCCCCCCCAAGGGCGTAGCCCCAGATCAGGAACACCACCAGGGAAAGGGTGGCCAGTACCGGCGGCATGTAGAATGCAAGGGACTTGTGGCTGATGCTGGTGACCCGGGCCAGGGCGTTGGTGAATTTTGAAAGCAGGGGCACGGGTTTGGGGAGTCCGAACTTGGCCAACCCTTCCTCCCCCCCGATCTGCTCGGCGATCCTGAGGAAGTAATAGCCGTCATAATTTGTCAGCAGGGGCTGCTCGCTGCCGTACTCCTTGTAGCGTTCGCTGTTCCGGATGTGGTCTGTCTGGGCCAGGACCAGGAAGAGCCCGGCCAGGCAGGCCAGGAGGTAGATGGCTATGGGGGCGGTTTTTTTGCGGGTGAAAACGTGCATGGTCAGGTCGTTGCTGCCTGAAAACGGGTTCAGGGGCTTCGCATCCGGTCACGGGTAAGCTCTTTACCCAAAACTGACGGGGCAGTCACTATCCGGGTCCAGGGGAAGTCGGTTCCGGGCAGACGGGAGGAAGGATGAGAAAGGGGAGCAAAGTTGTGGGATGGATTTGTTTCTCCTGTCCAGCGTGGTGCTGGGTAGGGCAGTAAAAGGATAACTTTTTAGTAACTATTACTGGGAAGAGCTAATTTCTTGGATTGCTAACCAAGCCAATATTGAATAGGACCTTCAGGACACAGAGTTGATGATCACGGCAACAGAGTCGTGCAGCAGTTGCGCTGCACAAGGGGTTCTGGTTTGGCTGCCTGCCATGAAATATCGGCAGCCCCGCCAACATTTTCAGTAAAGAAGCATGGATAGAGTGTTCACCGCTGCAGTACCCTGAGCACAGGGCTGGGCATGGCGGCTTAATGAGGCACAATGCAGGGCCTGTCATTGCCCCTTGGGAGCCCAACCCGTCGAATACATTTCAAGCAGTCTTGGGTATCAATGTGATCAAAGCCAAAGGGATCGACAATGACAGAGTCTGATCGCTTGAACCCGCACGACCCTGGAGTCACCCGCCCGTCATATTATGAGGACGAGATCAGCCTGTACGACCTCTGGGCGGTGCTGGTGCGCAGGAAATGGGTCCTGGCCGGCCTTACCCTGACGGTCTTCGGCCTCGCCCTGGCCTATGCCCTGGTCCGGGAGCCCGCTTACAAATACTCCATCGTGGTTGAGATCGGGTCCCGCATTGTCAACGAAGACCAGCGCCCCATTGAATCGCCCCAGACCGTGGAGGCCAAGCTCAACCAGAGCTACATCCCGGCTGCAATCTCGGAGTGGCTGCAGGGAGCGGAAGGGGAGGCCGGCCCCCCCAATCTTCAGGCTTCCGTGCCAAAGGGAAGCAACATCGTGTCCGTGTCGGGGCAGGGCACGGTCACTCGGCGCGATGACTTCTTCGAGCTCCTGAAGACTGTCAGCCTGAAGCTGCAGCAGGATCACAACCGCGTGCTGGAGGTCATCAAGGAAGACCTTGGGCTGCAGGTCGAGGAGGCCGAAAACGAGCTGGCCTCGCTGAAGGACGACCAGAACAATCTCCGATCCAGGCAAGCCCGTCTGGACACCAGGGAGGAGCTTCTGAAGCAGGAGATGGGGGAGCTCGAAGAGCTGCTTTCCTCGGCCGAGGCAAACAGGCAGCAGGCTGCGAACGACCTGTCCGGGGAGGCCGAGGCCATGACCCTGCTCATGCTCTCCAACGAGATCCGGGCCACCCGGGCGCGGATCTCGGATATCAGGGAGCAGCTGCACATCTCCCTGGCCGACCAGAGGGACGCCATCAAATCGGAGATCTCCGAGAAAGAGCGCTCTGTTGCTTCGCAGAGCACCAAGATAAAGATCCTGCAGAGCAGGCTGCGCAACATCGTGGAAACCAAACCCATCACCCCGCCGCAGCAGTCCTTTCAACCGGTCGGCAAGGGGCCGGTGGTGTTGGGCGGCCTGGGCTTGGTGCTGGGTGGTTGTGTGGGGGTGTTCGGGGCGTTTTTGGTGGAGTTTGGTGGCAATGCCAGG
>CAZUBS010000393.1:0-2557 GCA_964618595.1 uncultured Desulfohalobiaceae bacterium | reverse complement strand
CCATAAACGGCGATTCAAACATTGTTTCAAGCCGGAGGGAATCATGCCGGAAGCAGCCGGGACGCGGCGCAGAATTCTGGATCAGGCGCGCGGGGTCTTTGTGGAGCGGGGGTTCGAAGCCGCCACCATCCGTGAGATCTGCCGCCGGGCCAAGGCCAATGTGGCCGCGGTCAACTACTACTTCAGCTCCAAGGAGGAGCTCTACCTGGCCGTGATCGAGGACCTGATGGACAGCTCGCTGGAACGCTTCCCGCCCCTGCTGGGGCTGGGGCTGGACGCCCCAGCCGAGGAGCGGCTGCGGGCCTTTGTGACCTCCTTCCTGCTGCGCATCGTCAGGGGGTCGGACGGGCCCGACCAGGAGCGGCAAGGCCAGCTCATCGCCCGTGAGCTGACCACCCCCTCACCCAAGCTCGAACGCCTGGTAAACCGCTATGCCAGGCCACTGAAGGCCCTGCTGGAATCCATCGTGTCCGAGCTGCTCGGACCAGAGGCCCCGCGCGATGCCGTGCGTCTGTGCGCCTACAGCGTGGCCAGCCAGTGCCTCTATGCCCTTTACGGCCGGGCCATGGATGCCCTGCTCGACCCGGGGGAAGGCTCCCTGGAGTCCCGGGTGGACATCCTGGCCGAGCACATCGTGGCCTTTTCACTGGCCGGCATCCAGGCCGCGGGCACCCAGCCAGACGCAGCTTCCCCGATCCGGAACCATGGGGGCGCCCACCCTCTCTTGCCACACAAGGAGTAGACCATGGTCAGGTTGTTGCCATTGAAATTCGCCCGGGTGGGTGTGCTGATTCTCGGGCTGGCCCTGCTGGCCGGATGCAGCGAGCCCGAAACTGTCCCCTCCCCTGTCCCGCAGGTCAGGGAGGTCCGGGTCAGCACTGTCGAAATGACCCCCTCGACCATCCAGGATGTCCTGACTCTTCCGGGCCAGACCGAGGCCGAGCAGGACGTGCTCCTTTCGGCCGAGCAGTCCGGCCGGGTGGAGTGGGTCGGCCCCCGGGAAGGCAGCCGCATATCCAAGGGGGAGGACCTGGCCCGCATCGACGTGGCCGCGCTCCAGGCCGCCCTGGACCGTGCCCAGGCCTCGGCTCGTCTGGCCACTGACCAGGCCGAGCGGCGCACCAGGCTCCACGACAAGGAGCTCCTGGCCGGCGAGGAGCTGGAGCTGGCCCTGACAGAGAAGACCCTGGCCCTGGCCGCCCTCAGGGAGGCCAGGGTGGCCCTGGCCAAGGGCGTGGTGCGGGCCCCCTTCACGGGCACTGTCAACCGCCTCCACGTGGACCCCGGGGAGTTCGTCAACGTGGGGGACCCGGTGGCGGAGCTGGTGGACATGCAGACCCTGCGCATCCTGGTCAGTGTGCCTGAGCTGGACGTGAAACACCTGCGACAGGGACAGCCCGCCAGGGTGACCGTTGATGCCTGGCCCGGTCAGGAGTGGCAGGGCCGGGTCGACTTCCTGGCGGTCAAGGCCGACCCGGCTACCAAGACCTTCACGGCCCGGGTGGTTGTCGACAACGCGGACGGCCGGATCCGTCCCGGCATGCTGGCCAGGGTGGCCTTGCTGAAGCAGGTTGTTGACGACGCCCTGGTGGTGCCCCTTTTCGCGGTGGTGGACAAGGGCGGTGAGTACCTGGTGTTCGTGGTCGAGGACGGCGTGGCCAGGGCCCGCACCGTGACCTTCGGGGTGGTGGCAAAGGACCGGGTGCAGATCGCCACCGGGCTCGAGCCGGGTGACAGGGTGGTCGTCAGCGGCCAGACCGAGATCGAGGACGGGACCGAGGTGGCGCTCCAATGATCCTCAACCGCATCGCCCTCAAGCGCCAGACCACGGTCCTGGTGCTGGTCCTGCTGGCCGTGGTCGCGGGCATGGCCAGCTATGTCGGACTGCCCCGGGAGTCCTCCCCGGACATCACCATCCCCTATGTGTTCGTGCGCACCACCTACGAGGGGGTGGCCCCCGAGGACATGGAGAAGCTGGTGACCATCCCCCTGGAGCGCAAGCTCAAGGGGATCTCCGGCACCGAGGAGGTCCGATCCATATCGGACGACGGCCTGTCCTTCATCGCGGTCAAGTTCCTCCCCTCGGTGGACATCGACGATGCCCTGCAAAAAGTCCGCGACAAGGTGGACCAGGCCTCGGGGGACCTCCCGCCCGACCTCCCCGACGACCCCCAGGTCACCGAGGCCAACTTCTCGGACTGGCCCATCCTGCAGGTGGTCCTGTCCGGACCGTTCAGCCTGAAGAGGCTCAAGGTCATGGCCGAGGACGTCCGGGACCGCATCGAGTCGGTCCAGGGGGTTCTCCGGGCTGAGATCGTGGGGGGGCTGGAGCGCGAGATCCACGTGGAGTTCGACCTGGACCGGGTGGCCTTCTACAACGGGCCCTTCTCCAGCCTCGTCGAGTCGGTGGAGCGCGACAACGTCAACCTGCCCGGCGGCTCCATCGACATCGGCCAGGCCAAGTACCAGGCCAGGGTCCCGGAGGACCTAAAAAGCCCGTAAGTGAATGACGCGCTGGTTGCCTTTGTGCGCGACGACACGCCTGCTTACCCGCTGC
>CAZUBS010000392.1:0-2561 GCA_964618595.1 uncultured Desulfohalobiaceae bacterium | reverse complement strand
AAAAAGGTTTGCTTCCAGCTCCCAGCTTCAGACTTCCAGCTCGCATATTTGTCCTGGTGGCCACGGCGGAGGGGTCACACCCGACTCCATTTCGAACTCGGAAGTTAAGCCCTCCAGCGCCGATGATACTGCGGTTGTAACCGTGGGAAAGTAGGTCGCCGCCAGGACTCTTTTTCGACCCAGGCAAAAGGCCCGCAAACTCAGGTTTGCGGGCCTTTTGTCGTTTGGGGGAGGCGTGTCTCCCTGTGTCTCCCACTCCCTTCCAGCTGTGGCCGGGCAGCCCTGAGAGCAGGCAGCAATGGAGCCGGCATTCCGGTCTGGTCATAACCTCGGTTCTGGAGTATGAGGCTGCAAACCTGACGGGAGAGAGCAATGGACGACATGCCGTCTCAGGATTTTTCCGTTCACCTGCTGCAGATGGAGCGGTACTTGTGGACTGTCCTGTCCATGGACATGACCGCGGTCCTTGATCTGGAGGGCAGTTTCCAGGATCTCAATCCGGCCTGGGGGAAAACAGTGGGGTACGGGGTGGACGAGCTCAAGGACTCCTACCTCATCGAGTACCTGAAGATCGAGGAACGTGAGCAGGTTCTGGGCAAGCTGCAGAAGCTCGTGACCTCTGATTTCGAGACCACCTCCATCGACTTCAGATTCCTGGGCAGGGAGGGCGAGTACCACCACCTTCTGGCAAACGTGGCCTTTGTCCCGGAGCACGAGTGCTACTATATCGTGGCCCGCAGCCTTGCGGGGGAGGGCCAGGAAGCCATGGCCTGGGCCTACCACGATGTACTGACCGGCCTGCCCAACAGGTATCTTCTGCAGCAACGCCTCACGGAGATGCTGGACGGCCTGAACGGGCACGACGATGCCCTGGCCGTCATGTTCCTCGACCTGGACCGCTTCAAACCGGTCAACGACACCCACGGCCACAAGACCGGGGACATCCTGCTCCAGGAGGTGGCCGGGAGGCTCAAGTCCCTGGTCACTGATGCAAAGGGTTTCCCGGCCCGGCTGGGCGGGGACGAGTTCGTCATCGTGGCTGAAGGCCAAGGGGTTTCCCAGTGGGTGTCCGGGCTGGCGGACCAGATCATCCAGGGCCTGGAGAAGCCCTTCACGGTTCTGGGGAAGACCATTCACATCAGCGGGAGCATCGGCATCAGCCTCTACCCCCGCAACGGCCGGGACACCGACTCGCTGCTCCAGAATGCCGACGAGGCCATGTACAGGGCCAAGCGTTCAGGACGGGGGCACTTCCTGATCGCCGGGAGTTGACCGGGGCCCGCTCACGCCGTGTGCATCACAGGTAGAGCGGAGTGATGTTCCAGATCTTGGTGGCGTACTCCAGGACAGCCCGGTCGCTTGAGAACTTGCCCATCTTGGCCGTGTTCAGGATGGACCGGCGGGTCCAGTCCCCGGTGTCCAAAAAGACCCTGGACACATCTTCCTGAGCCCGGAGGTAATCCCTGTAGTCGGCCAGGACCATGAACGGGTCCCCCCCCTTGAGCAGGGCCTCCCTGATGGGCGCGAAGATTCCCGGCTCATCGGCCGAGAAGACATTGGCGCTGATCATGTCCAGCACCCCGTGCAGCTCCGGGTCGTTCTGGTAGTAGGTGTAGGGCAGGTAGCCAAAGGCCTTCATCTGGGTCACGTCCTCGGCGGTCAGGCCGAAGATGAACATGTTTTCCGGACCCACCTCCTCCAACATCTCGATATTGGCCCCGTCCAGGGTGCCGATGGTCAAGGCGTCGTTCAGGGCGAACTTCATGTTTCCGGTTCCGGATGCTTCCATGCCCGCTGTGGAGATCTGCTCGGAAAGGTCGGCCCCGGGCAGGATCCTTTCGGCTTGCGACACGCAGAAATTTGGCAAAAAGACCACCCTCAGCCGGCCGTTGGTTCTGGGGTCATGGTTGACCACCCCGGCCACGTTGTTGATGAGCTTGATGATCAGCTTGGCCATCCGGTACCCTGGTGCGGCTTTTCCTGCGAAGATCACGGTCCTGGGGACCATCTCGGTCTTGGGGTCCGTGAGCAGCCTCCGGTACAGGGTGATGACGTGCAGGATGTTCATGAGCTGGCGTTTGTACTCGTGGATCCTTTTGACATGGACGTCGAAAAGCGAGTCCACGCTGACCTGTGTGCCGGTGGTGCGCTGAATGTATTTGGCCAGGCGCAGCTTGTTCTCCAGCTTGACCTCGCGCCAGAGGGACTGGAACTCGGGGTCGGAGGCGAACGGGACGAGCTCTTCGAGCTTGTGCAGGCCGGTGGTCCAATGCCCCCCGATGGTCTGGGTGATGAGGTTGGCGAGACGGGGGTTGGCCTGCAGCAGCCAGCGCCTGGGAGTGATGCCGTTGGTCACGTTCTGCAGGCGGCCCGGGAAGATCTCGTCGAACTCCTTGAAGACCCGTTCCTTGAGCAGGTGGGTGTGCAGCTCCGAGACCCCGTTGACGGAGTGGCTGCCCAGAATGGCCAGGTGTGCCATGCGGATCCTGCGTTGGGGTGCCTCCTGGATCAGGGAAAGCCTGGAAACAATGTCCGGCCGGCCCGGGAAGCGCTGGTCGATC
>CAZUBS010000391.1:0-2562 GCA_964618595.1 uncultured Desulfohalobiaceae bacterium | reverse complement strand
CCAGTAATCACGCGGGTTGCCGGCTTTCGCTGGCAGCCCTTTTTCTTTTCAGGTACTTTGCCGCAAAACCTGCTCCCGCCTTCACGCCCCGTCAGAGCGGGACAACTCCCCCCAATGACAAGCCTGCAAAGGGCCGAAGCCTCGCTGCTTCGACCTCCTTCCTGACGTTTCGGAACTCTTCAGGTTTGATACACTTCTGTGTCAGTCGTCAGCATCCACGTTCAAATTCTACATAAGTGCCGAGAATCTCAACCTAGAACGGCTTCCTCATCCCTCATCTCAATGGGTGAACTCTTGCATGTGGCCACCTGTCAGATCCGGGCCAGGACACTCTCGGGTTTTTTGCCCGGCAGGTAGCCGAAGGATTCGTCCTCCCGCGGCCACAGGGCCCACTTCCAAAAGGGGACCGTGGGCACCCTCCGCCCACTGACACGCATCTCCCCCTCCTCCGAGGCGGTCACGATGAGCGCCCTGTCCAGGCCTTCCTCTTCAAGTGCCGCTGCCAGGGCCCCTGACTCCCGCTCCCGCGTTCCTTGGTCCGTCAGGTCCAGGCAGACCTGGATCACCTGTCTGGTGCCGTCCGGTGCCACGGCCAGGAAATCGGTCTCCTGCCGCCCCTTGAGGTACATGACCGCCTGCTCCCGCCGCTTGAGCTCCAGGAAAACGAGGTTCTCCAGCACCCGCCCCAGGTCCTGGGTCAGCCGGGTGGCCGCTATCCAGAAGAACCCGGGGTCAAGCACATAGACCTTCCTGGGATTGACCTGCTGCTGCCGCACCGAGCCGCTCTTCACGGGCACGAAGAAAAACAGCATGGCCTCTTCCAGGTAGCTGAAGTAGTCGTACAGGGTGTCCCGGGACAGGGCGTGTCCCTGGCTTTTCAGGCTGTGGTAGAGCTTGTTCACCGTGACCAGGTTACCGATGTTGTGCAGCAGGGTGTTCATGACCTGCTTGAACAGGGTGGTGTTCTTCACGTCGAACCGCTCCACGATGTCCCGGTAGAGCATGAGGTCCAGGTAGTCCCGCAGGGTGCGCCGCTTGAGGGGTTCGGGCAGGGACACGGTCTCGGGGAAGCCGCCGTGGCGCAGGTATCGGTCCTGCCAGTTGGCCCACCTGGCCACAGCCCGGGAGGAGACCGTATCTCCGGGGTCGCCGCCGTGGAACAGCCCGAACTCGGGAAGCGAAAGTGGCAGGACACTGAAGTCCAGCGTCCTGCCCCGCAGGGAGGTGGACAGCTCGCGGGCCAGCAGGGAGCCAGAGGAACCCGTGACCAGCACGTGCATGCGCTCGTTGTCCAGAACCCTCCGCGTAAAGACCTCCCAGCCGGGCACGGCCTGGACCTCGTCCAGAAACAGAAAGGTCTCCCGCTCCTTCTTCTCCGGCCACAGCTCGAAGTAGGCCTGCAGGAGCTGCTCCAGATCCGGCGCGGACAGCCCGAACAGCCGGCTGTCCTCCAGGTTGACAAAAACGATGTCCGAACGCTCGACCCCGCTGTGCAGCAGATCCTGGATCATGGCCTGGAACAGAAAGGTCTTGCCGCTGCGCCTGGGCCCGGTCAGGGCCACAACCTTGCCCCGCAGCAGAGGAAACCGGTAGGTCCGGGGCAGGACCTCGGGCACCTGGGCCTGCTGAAAATCCAGAATGAGGCCTTTGAAGATCTCTTTGAAGCTCACCTTACCCTCCCTTAAGGGTAAGTTTGAGCATAGAATTACCCTCTTTGCAAGTAAACTACATTCTCAAGAAAATAAGAAGGAACAGCTCGGATGTCGGGCTGAGAACAGGAAATCAGTCCTCACATGAGCCTTCCCTGGAGTATGGATAATAGAATTCAAAGAAATCTTAGGTGTCAGGTCTTCATTCTTGACAAAATGACCCTTTCGTTGGACAGAATCGATCAATAAGCCTCTTTTCACTCCAACGGAGCGTCGCCCATGGCCAGGCCTCTTCGTATCGAGTATCCTGGAGCGTTTTATCACGTCATCTCACGGGGAAACGAGCAAAAGGACATCTTTCGGATCGACAAAGACCGGGAGAGATTTCTGGGTTACCTCAGGTCCGCCACTGAGCGATATGGCGCCAGGGTCCATGTCTACTGTTTGATGTCCAACCACTACCACCTGCTCCTGGAAACACCGCTCGGCAATCTTTCCCGCATCATGCTTCACATAGGCGGGGCGTACACCAATTATTTCAATGCCAGGCACAGACGGTCCGGCCACCTGTTCCAGGGGCGGTACAAGGCTCTTGTGGTGGAGATGGACGAGTATGCCCAGCAGCTCTCCCGCTACATCCACCTTAATCCGGTCCGGGCTGGGATAGCCTCCTTGCCGGAAGATTATCCCTGGTCGAGCTGCCGGTTTTATACGAAGCGGAAGAAAGCGCCGGAATGGCTGTACATGGACTTCATTCTCGGCTTCTTTGGCCGGAAACTTGGCGAGGCAAAGCGCAACTACCGGAAGTTCATGCATGCGCCTGTAACAGAAGCTGAAGAACGGGCGCTGAAGAAGACCTTTGCCGGAACGGTGCTTGGGACTCCTGGATTCGTAAACAGGATCAGGGAGAAGT
>CAZUBS010000390.1:0-2563 GCA_964618595.1 uncultured Desulfohalobiaceae bacterium | reverse complement strand
TTTTTTGGACCAGCAAAAAAGTACCTCGTCCCAAAGGGACGAAACTCTTTACAAAAACCCCCTGGTCAAAAAACACATCGGTAATGTTAATTCAGAACCAAACCTCAAGTATAGGGAATACCGGTTTGGACAGAAGTCATCGAGGGGGGCTTCACTCCCGGACGGTGTTCACCAGCCGGCCTGCATCGCCGACCTCGACGACCACCTCGTCCCCGGGCCTGAGGAACCGGGGAGGGTCGAAGCCCATGCCTACACCGCCCGGTGTGCCCGTGGCGATGATGTCGCCCGGCAGCAGGGTCAGCCCGGCGGAGAGGGTGGCGACAATGGTGGGGATGTCAAAGATGAGCTGGTCCAGGGTCGATGACTGGCGCAGCTCCCCGTTGACCCACGACCTGACGGCCACCTCCCCCGGCGCGGACATGGCCGTGCTGTGGACCACGATCGGCCCCATGGGGCAGAAGCCGTCCAGGCTCTTGCCCTTGAACCACTGCAGGTGGTCGCGCTGCAGGTTGCGGGCGGTGACGTCGTTCAGTGCGGTGTAGCCGAAAACGTGCTCCATGGCCTGCTCGGCGGTGATGTCTTTCCCCCCCTTGCCGATGATCAGGGCCAGCTCGGCCTCGTAGTCCAACTCGTCTGTCAGGTGCCCATGCCCCGGGATGGGATCGTGCGGGCCGATCACGCTGGTGGAGGCCTTGGTGAAGAAGATGGGGTGCTCGGGGACCTCAGACCCTTTGTCCACCTTGCCCCGGAGCTCCCTGGCATGGTCCAGGTAGTTCTTGCCCAGGCAGAAGATGTTGCGCACCGGGACGGGCAGGGGGGGCAGGGGTTTGACCTCTGCAAAAGGCCGCACGGCAACCCCCTGGGCCAGGGCGTCCAGGGCCAGCTCCCAGGCTGCCCGGGCTGCGTGGTCCCCGCCCTTGATCAGCTCGAGCAGCGAGCCGTCCGGGGACACCGTTCCAAGGGCCCCGGCCGCGACAGCAAGGTCAATGACCATGCCGTCAGCCAGCACGCCGAGCCCGCTGTTTTCCAGAGTCAGAAAATTCATTGCTACTCCAGGATGCGCACCAGTTCATCGAGTGGGCGCTTGTTCGGTCCCTTGCCGGTCTTGACCGGGTAGCCCACCGGCACCACGGCCATGAACTCGCCCCTGGGCTGGCCGAGAAAGGTCAGGATCTCGTCCTTGATCAGGTAGAGCACCCCCAGCCAGACCGTGCCCAGGCCCAGGGAGGTGGCGGCCAGGAGCATGTTCTGCACGGCAGCGGCGGAGCTCTGGATCTCCATGGTCCGGAAGAAGTCCCGGGCCGTGTCCTTGTCCACCTTGAAGAGCCGGGTGCCGTGCTCGATGAGCTCCCCGGTATTGGCCACGGCCACCACCACCGGGGCCCCGGCCATGCTGCGCGCGGCCATGCGCAGCAGGGAGGAGGACGGCTTGGGGAAGTTGGAGGCCTGGGCCGAGACCAGCTGCACCAGCTCCTGCTTCCGTTCGCCCCTGACCACCAGAAATCGCCAGGATTGCTGGTTGTGCGCCGAGGGAGCCTGATTGGCAGCATCCAGGACCGTGTTCAGGTCCTTGTCCGAGACGGGCTGGTCTGTGAACATGCGCAGGCTGCGACGCTCGTATATGGTTTGCAGTGTGGAATTGGCGTGAGGGTTCATGGTCAGCTTCCCGTTGTGGTTCGTTCGGAGCCATGTCGGAGTTGACCTGACCATGTTGGTTCCGGATCTGGCCTCGTGTCAAGGAACGGACGGAATCAAAAGCTCCATCGTGCGGGCTGTGGGCAGGAAAGTGCGAAAGCTTTCAGATGGTATAAGATGTCAAAGAGCAAGCCCCGCCTTCGAGGGTTTCACTGACGGGGCCAGCAGGGGCGGGTTTTTGCGGTCGATTTCAATTGGAGACCTCACTGCCGGGTTCCAGTTCCTTGCGTAAAACATCCATCAGCTCGCTCACGCGGTAGGGCTTTTTGAGCACATCGATGAAGCCGTATTGCCGGTACTCGGCCATGACCGGATCGTTTGAGTAACCGCTGGAAACAATGGCCCTGACATCGGGATCAACGGCCTTGATGGCCTTGATGGCCTCTTTGCCTCCCATGCCGCCGGGTATGGTCAGGTCCATGATGATCACATCAATGGGAGCATCGGAGTCCATTGCCTGCCGATAAAGGCGCACGGCCTCCTGACCATCCCTGGCCAGGACCGCGTCCAAGCCCATTTGTTCGAGGAGGTCGGAGGTGATTTCCAGGATGAGCTCCTCGTCGTCCATGACCATGACCCGGCCGCGGCCTTTGAAATCCTCTGTCTCGGTTTCCTTTTGCGGGGTGTACTCCTGCCTGGTGGCAGGAAGAAAGAGTGTGAAGACCGTTCCCCTGCCCACCTCGGAAGACACGGTGATCCGCCCGTGGTGGTTCTTGACAATGGAGTAGACCGTGGACAGTCCAAGACCGCTGCAGCCTTGCTTGGTGGTGAAGTAGGGGTCGAAGATCCTTTCCAGGTGTTCCGGGGCAATGCCCGTTCCCTGGTCGGCGATTGTCAACGTGACGTAATCCCCTGCCTTCAGGTGGGG
>CAZUBS010000389.1:0-2578 GCA_964618595.1 uncultured Desulfohalobiaceae bacterium | reverse complement strand
ACTTGGTAGCTCTCGGACCAGTATCCGTCATTTCCATACAAAACGTCGAAGAACCTTCTTTTCTTGGTTTTTCCAGCTCCCGTATGATTTTTTTAGAGCAGGAACGGGAACTGCCGTGAAACCGTCAAACACCTCCGGGCAAAACCCTTTCCCGCAGGTTATGATTTACATCTTTTCCTGCATCGGATAAGAGCCCCCTAGGGTATTTTTTCCGCCTTCCTCAACAGTGCCGGCTTCCAGGAGGGATCGTTTGTGGCACTCCAACAGTCCGGGCCAAGCCGCGCAATGCGTCAAAACGACCACCCCCATTTCAAAGTCCTCTTGAAGCAGATCGAGGAGCTGCCCTCGATACCGTCCGTGGCCCTGAAGGCCCTGGACATGTGCATGGACGAAGAGGTGGACATCTCCCGCCTGGCCAAGGTCATCGAGTCCGACCAGGGCCTGACCGTCAAGGTGCTCAAGCTGGTCAACTCTGTGCAGAACGCACTCAGGCAGCCGGTCTCCTCCGTGGGGCAGGCCATCAATCTGCTCGGCCTGAACATGGTCCGCAGCGCCATCCTCGGCGTGCTGATCACCGACTTCCTGCCCCGGTCGGACGAGGAGCAGGACAGCCCGGCACAAAAGCTCTGGTCGCACGGCCTGGCCTGCTCCGTGGCGGCCCAGCTCGTGGCCGTGCGCACCTATCCCGAGCTCAAGAACGAGGCCTTTGTGGCCGGGATGCTGCACGACCTGGGCAAAGGCGCGATCATCCATTTCATGCCCGAGCAGTACGCCCGTGTGGCAGAGCACCAGCACAAGCACCAGGTCGAGGCCATGGTTGCCGAGCAGGAGATCCTGGACACCAACCACGCCCAGGTCGGCAAGTGGCTGGCCGAACGCTGGGACCTTCCCAAGAGCCTCAGGGACGTCATCTGGCTCCACCACCAGCCGATCGATGCCATCAAAGAGCTGGACGTCAATCAGGAGCTTTTGAACATTGTCATCCTGGCCGATCTCCTGGCCAAGGAGTTTTTCTGCGACCTCAGCGACCCCGCCGGGTCCAGGCTGATGCTCGGCAAGCTGCAGAAGATCCTGGCTTTGAGCGATGACGAGCTGGACTCCATCCGCTCCCAGCTTGGGGAGCAGTACGCCGAACGGGCCAACATCTTCTCCCTGAACGGGGATTTGAAGGCCATCTACTTTCAGAGCCTGCAGAAATCCAATCAGCGCCTCTCCTTGATGGCCGTGAACCTGGAGATCAAGAACGCCACCCTGAAACGTTCCAACCAGGTCCTTGACCTGAACAACGGCCTGGCCCTGTCCCTGGCCGGAGCACGGAACAATCAGGACATCTTTCAGGCCGTGGTAAAGGCCTACCGGCCAGTTGACGGGTTCCAGTTCGGGGTCATCTACACCGTGGACCTGCACAACCGCATCCTGGAAGGCAAGATCTGGCTCAACGCCAAGCGGGGCAGCGAGTTTCTCTGCTTTCTCGACAAGGAGGGAAAGCCCATCTGGGACCACCAGACCCGGAGCATCCCCCAGGGGCTGAAGCGCATCATCTCCTCCTACCAGGAACGGCTGAACACCCTGACCTGCTCCGAAAACCCCGGCTCCGGCTGCATCACCTACACCCCACCCTTCTTCCTGGTCCCCATCTACTCCGACCGCAAGACCCACGGCGAGTTCTGCCTGGCCCTGGACCGCATCGACAGCGAGCTCACCCCGGAGGAGAGCCTCGGCCTGTGCCAGACAGCCAGCCTGACCGCCGCGGCCATCAAGAAGATCCAGCTCCACGAGAGCCTGGAGGCCCGCTCCGAGGAGCTCAGCCTGGCCCTGTGGAAGAACCAGCAGGCCAATCTGGAGCTGATCCAGTCCGAACGGCTGGCGGCCGTGGGCCAGCTCGCTGCGGGCGCGGCCCATGAGATCAACAACCCCCTGGCCATCATCAACGCCCGGGCCCAGCTGCTGCAGCTCAAGGAAAAGGACGAGAAAAAGCAGAAGGAGCTGAAACAGATCACCGACCAGATCGACCGCATCAGCGGGATTCTGACCAACCTGATGGACTTTGCCCGCCCGGCCCCGCCCAAGCTGACCCTGGTGGACCTCCCCGGGCTCTTGAACAAGGTCCTGGACCTGGTGGCCAACAACCTGACCAACAGCCACATCGACATCATACGCGACTTCCCCAAGGATCTCCCCCCCATCAAGGCAGACCCCAACCAGCTGGAGCAGGTCTTCATCAACCTGATCATCAATGCGCAGCACGCCATGGACGACCAGGGCGGGACCATTACCGTGCGCATTCGAACATCCAAGAAGGATAGGACCGTGTCCGTGGATGTCGTGGACCAGGGCGAGGGCATCCCCAAGGAGAACCTGAGCCGCATCTTCGACCCCTTTTTCACCACCAAGGAGGAAGGCAAGGGGACCGGGCTGGGCCTTTCCACCTCACTGGGCATCGTGGACAACCACTTCGGCCATATCGACATCCAGAGCGAGGTCGGCAAAGGCACCACCTTCACCGTTGAGCTGCCCATCAATCTGGACGAGCTGCGCGCCTCCAAGGGGGAGATCGAGCTCTCCGGGCTGGGGAGCC
>CAZUBS010000388.1:0-2594 GCA_964618595.1 uncultured Desulfohalobiaceae bacterium | reverse complement strand
TCCACGACGTCGGCAAGATCAGCGTGCCCCCCGACCTGCTGAGCGACCCCGGGGTCATCAAGACCGGAGTCGCCGTCCGGGACGATCTCCGTGACCTGCAGCGCATCGAGACCTTTGAGCCGGCGGGCTTCGTGGACCTGGGCAAGGTGGCCATGGAGCTGCGGCTGGAAACCTATGGCCTGCGCAATCTGGCCGCCAAGTTCCTCGGGATCAGGATATCCAAGTCAGCCAAGTGCACCAACTGGGACCGCAAGGACCTCACCCCGCAGCAGATAGCCTACGCCGCCACAGACGCCTGGGTCAGCCGGGAGATCCACCTGCGCTTCCAGGAGCTTCACATACTCTGAGGCACGGGTCCAGCGACGAAGAAAAAGCGGGCCCAAAGGCCCGCTCAAATCGAAAAAATCCACGCTGGCAAAGCAACGCAGCCCCCCCTTCGCACAAGGCTACGGAGGGCAGTCCAGCGGGGATTTTTCAACGGCCTGCTATGTGACCACGTGCACTGGTACGGGCGAGTTCTTGAGCACCTTTTCGGCCACACTGCCGAAACCGCCCTCGAGACCGGCGCCCCCGTGCCCCCTGCGGGTGAGCACGACCAGATCGGCCTTCTCCTCCTTGACGGCCTTGAGGATCTCGGTTGCGGCATCCCCGGTGACGAGCTTGACGCTCAGCATGGGGCACCCGTCGAGCTCGCTTTCACAAATCGTGTCCAGCTTCTTTTTGGCGTGCTCCAGCTCCCAGTCGAGAAACTCGGTCACCCGTTCGGGCTGGGGATGGTTGCCGTAGGCTGGAAAATACTGGCACAGGTCCGCGGCAACATACATCAGCTTGACCTCGGCCCCGTACTTCTGGGCCAGGGACACAACGGCCTTGGCCGCCTTTTTCGAGTTCTCGGACAGGTCGGTCGGCCAGAGAATGGTCTTCACTTCCATCGGGATCCTCCTTACATACTTCAAGGGCCTGGGTTACTCAGTGGTATCCTTTTCTTTCATAACCAAATCCGAAGTGCAAGGGAACAGCCAGGCGACTCTCCCGCTTTGCGCCATGCCCTCACGATAAGGTGACCCGTCGTGTGCTGTGAAAAAGCATCACCCCCTGCCGTCTCCGTGCTTCTGCCCTGCCACAACGCCGCCGCAACCCTGCCCCGCGCGCTGGACAGCCTTCTGAACCAGACCCTGGGCGATGTCGAGGTCGTGTGTGTCGACGACGGCTCTCAGGACAAGACCCTGGAGATCATCAAACGTTTTGCTGTGCTGGACGACCGGGTGCGACCAATACCCGTGCCCCACGGCGGCATTGTCGCGGCATTGAACCTGGGGCTTGCTCACTGCAGGGCCCCGCTCGTGGCCCGCATGGACGCCGACGATTTGGCCCTGCCCCGCCGGATGGAGCTCCAGGCGGCTGCACTGAAAGACCGGCCGGAGCTGGACCTGGTGGGCTGCCGGGTGGGTTTCGGCGGCTGCCGGACCTCGAGCAGGGGGTACGCGCTGCACGTGGACTGGACCAACTCCCTGACCAGCCATGCGGACATCTGCCTGCACCGCTTTGTGGAGTGCCCCTTCCCCCACCCGTCCATCATGTTCCGCCGCCGGTCAGTCGAGAGGTTCGGCGGCTATCGTGACGGACCGTTTCCCGAAGACTACGAACTGGTCCTGCGCTGGCTGGACAGGGGGGCGGTCACCTTCAAGGTAAACGCGGAGCTTCTGGTCTGGAACGATCCCCCGGACCGGCTGTCCCGCACCGACCCCCGCTACGACGTGCAGGCCTTCTACCGCACCAAGGCCATGTATCTGGCCCGCTGGCTCAAGCATCACAACCCCCTGCATCCGGAAATCCACTGCATCGGGGCAGGCCGCACGGCCCGCAAACGCGCCTCCTTGCTGGAGGACCTCGGGATAGCAGTCACCGCCTACGTGGACATCGACCCCAGAAAGGTCGGCCGCAGCGTCCACGGCCGCCCGGTCCTGCACCGCACCGACCTGCCCCCGCCGGGGGATGTGTTCTGCGTGTCCTACGTGGGCAGCCGGGGAGCCAGGGACGAGATCGGTCGTTTTTTGAACCAACGCGGATACGCGCTGGGACGGGACTTTATCTTTGCGGCGTGAAAAATAGTTCAAAGTTCGAAGTTCGAAGTCGGAAGGAAGAGCAAATGATTACGAATCTCTCTGTCGCCAAATTTGTACTCGTGTTCCGCTGAAAAGCCTTATGCACTTTCTTGGAACTGTCCTTCAAACTCCGTATAATTCTTGCTTTCAGCTTTGAGCTTTGAGCTTTGAGCCTGCTTTTTTTCCTTCGAACTTCGAACTTCGAGCTTCGAACTTTCCGTTGGCAGGCCGTTCAAAAACCACGCTGGAAAGGCGCTTTACCAGAGCCAAGGCCGAAGCGACCTTCGGGCTGCAATATACAAGAAGCAGCTCAATTTCCGCCGCAATGCCCAAAAAGAGCTGGGCCTGCCCATGGGTCCCGGCACGATGATGGGCCGGGGCATGGGTCGCGCAAGGATGGCGGACCCGGGGCATGGGTCGCGCAAGGATGGCGGGCCCGGGGCATGGGTCGCGCAAGGATGGCGGGCCCGGGGATGATGGGTGGCGGAT
>CAZUBS010000387.1:0-2597 GCA_964618595.1 uncultured Desulfohalobiaceae bacterium | reverse complement strand
TGGTGCGAGAGGGGAGACTCGAACTCCCACGGACAAGGGCCGCCAGATCCTAAGTCTGGTGCGTCTACCAGTTCCGCCACTCTCGCAGCCGAACTGGGTACTTAATCACTGGTCAAACAGCCTGTCAACGCCTGGTCAGTACCCTGCCTCCCCGGCAATGCCGCGGAGCCGTTGCAGGGGGGCCAGGTGGTTGGGCGGGCCCTCGCCCCGCCCCAGGGGGTACCCGGTCTGAAGCGCCAGGACCAAATAGTCCTGAGAGCGGCGGACGGCCTCTTCCAGGGGCAGCCCCAGGCCGAGGTGGGTGGCAATGGCGGCGGACAGGGTGCACCCCGTGCCGTGGGTGTGGCTGGTGGGGATGCGCCTGTGGCTGAGGCGCACCGGGTCCTGCCCGGGCAGGGCCAGCCAGTCGACCATCTCCTGCCCCTGAAAATGCCCCCCCTTGAGCAGCACCGCGGCCGGACCGAGGTCCAGAAGCCTCTCCAGGCAGCGGCCGATGTCCCCCTCGCCGCTGATGGACATCCCCGCGAGCAGCTCTGCCTCGGGCTTGTTGGGGGTGATCAGGTCGGCCAGGGGGATGATCCTGCTCACCAGGGCCTCCACGGCGTCGTCCAGGAGCAGCTGGTGGCCGGTCTGGCTCATGCAGACCGGGTCCACCACCAGGGGAAAGCCGCGTGTTTCGAGCAGCGGGGCCAGGGCCTCGATGATCTCCCGGGAAAAGAGCATTCCCGTTTTGCAGGCCGCGACAGCAAAGTCGTCCAGCACCACCTGCAGCTGCCTGGCCACGAACCCGGGGGGCGGGGCGTCTATGGCCGCCACCTCCCTGGTGTTCTGCGCCGTCAGCGCAGTGACCACGGACAGGCCGTAGGCCCCGAGCACGGTCATGGTCTTCAGGTCCGCCTGGATGCCCGCCCCGCCTCCCGAGTCAGAGCCCGCAATGGTCAAAATGCACGGTGGTCCGTTCATGCCGGCTCCCTGGTGTCGTTCGCAAAAAGGTCCTTGAGCCGGTACCTGAGATGGGTGTACCGGCGTGTGCCGCCCACGTTCTTGATGCCGATGCTCAGGGCCCGCCTGCTGCCGACGAGCACGGCCAGCTTCCGGGCCCGGGTCAGGCCGGTGTAGATGAGGTTGCGCTGCAGCAGCATGTAGTGCTGGGTGACCACCGGCATGACCACCACAGGGTACTCGCTGCCCTGCGACTTGTGCACGCTGATGGCGTAGGCCAGGGTCAGCTCATCCATCTCGGAGAGGTCGTAGAGCAGGTGCCTGCCTTCGAAGTCCACCAGGACCTCGCCCTCCTCCTGGTCGATGCTCGTGATCCAGCCGAGGTCGCCGTTGAAAACGTCCTTTTCGTAGTTGTTCTGCACCTGGAGCACCCGGTCCCCCACCCGGAACTCCCGCTGGCCGCGCTTCAAAACCTCCCCCCCGGGGTTGAGCCGCTCCTGGAGCAGCTCGTTGAGCCGGGCCGTGCCCACCTCGCCCCTGTGCATGGGCGTGAGCACCTGCACGTCCTGCAGGGCGCTGTAACCGTACACGGACGGGATGCGCTCGCAGACCAGCTTCAGGACCACGGACTGCACCTGCTCCAGGTCGTCGTCCTCGACCCCGAAGAAGTCGGCCCCTGGAGGCTCCCGTGGCGATCCCACGGGAAGCTGCCCCTGGTTGATGCGGTGGGCGTTGACGATGATGGAGCTCTCCCGGGCCTGGCGGAAGATCTCGGTCAGCACGGTGCAGGCCACGGACTCGCTGGCGATGACGTCCGCGAGCACGTTCCCGGCCCCCACCGAGGGAAGCTGGTGCACGTCACCCACCAGGATAAGCCGGCAGGTCAGGGGCAGGGCCCGCAGCAGGTGCACGAACAGCAGGCAGTCCAGCATGGAGGCCTCGTCCACGAGCAGGGCGTCGGCCTTGAGCTTCTTCTCCTCCCGGTAGGCAAAGGTCCCGTCCGGGGAGGAGCCCAGCAGGCGGTGCAGGGTGGAGGCGTGCAGGCCCGTGGCCTCGGCCAGGCGCTTGGCTGCCCGGCCGGTGGGTGCGGCCAGCTTGACCTTCAGCCCCATCTCCTTGAGCCCGTGGGCTATGGTGCGGGTGATGGTGGTCTTGCCCGTGCCCGGCCCTCCCGTGATGACGTGCACCTTGCCCTGGCAGGCCCCGACCACTGCCGCACGCTGCTCCTCGGTCAGCCGCAGCTTGGACTGCTTCTCCAGCCGCCTGAGCAGCGCATCCAGCCTGGTGCCGGGCAGGGCCACGGGATGCCCGGCCAGGGCTTGGAGCCGCGAGGCCGTCTCCGATTCGAAGCGGTGGAAGTGGCGCAGGTAGACCGCAGCCTCGATGTCCTGCTCGGGCAAGGGCTCCACAGCCACGCGTTTGCGCTCCTGCAAGGACTCCAGTGCCTCCTGCAGCCGGGAGGGGTCCTCGATCTCCACCAGGTGGGCGACCTTCTCGTACAGGGCCTCGCGGGGGTAGAAGAGGTGGCCCTGGTCCGCGGCCTGGAACAGGGCGTAGACCAGGGCCGCTTCCAGACGTTCCCGGCAGTCGGGAGCGAACCCGAGCTTGAGGGCCATGCTGTCAGCAGTGCGGAACCCGATGCCCCTGATCTCGTA
>CAZUBS010000386.1:0-2600 GCA_964618595.1 uncultured Desulfohalobiaceae bacterium | reverse complement strand
CCACTTCGTCCACGTCCTTGCCTCTGTCCACTCTGTCCACTTCGTCCACAAATCTACCAGTCACCGATCTCGCCGCCGGGCCGAGCGGGTTTCCGCACCAGGTCCGCTCTGGCGCGCCTCTGCGGGCGGGATGGAGGCCCCTGATCAGCCCGCCCCCTCCAGACAGGTTTCCAGATCCAGGCACTCGGCCTTGAATGTCTCGGCCACCGGGGGACAGGTGATGTGCCCGTTGCAGACATTGACCCCTTTGGCCAGGGCCGGGTCCTCCCTGACAGCGCGCCGGATGCCCTTGCCAGCGATGGCCAGGGCATAGGGCAGGGTCACGTTGGTCAGGGCGTAGGTCGAGGTCCTGGCCACCTCCCCCGGAATGTTGGCCACACAGTAGTGCACCACCCCATCGACCACGTAGACGGGGTCCTGGTGCGTGGTGGGCCGGCTGGTCTCGAAGCACCCTCCCTGGTCGATGGCCACGTCCACCACCACAGAGCCGGGCTGCATGGTGCCCAGCATCTCCCGGGTCACCAGCCACGGCGCTTTGGCGCCGGGGATGAGCACCGAGCCGATGACCAGGTCGGACTCCCTGACCAGCCGGGAGATGTTCTCGGGGTTGGACATCACGGTGTTGATGCTGCTGCCGAAGATGTCGTCGAGGTAGGCCAGCCTGCGGTGGTTGACGTCCAGGATGTAGACCTGCGCTCCCAGGCCCACGGCGATCTTGGCCGCGTTGGCCCCGACAATGCCCCCGCCGATGATGGTCACTGTCCCCCGCTTGACCCCGGGAACACCGCCGAGCAACACGCCGCTGCCGCCATGGGACTTGCCCAGATAGGCCGCCCCGACCTGGGAAGCCATGCGTCCGGCCACCTCGCTCATGGGTGTCAGCAGGGGCAGGGAGCCGTCCTCGAGCTGGATGGTCTCGTACGCCACGGCAATGCACCCGCTGTTGACCAGGGCTTCTGTCTGGGCCTTGTCCGGGGCCAGGTGCAGGTAGGTGAACAGGATCTGTCCCTTGCGCAGCAACGGGTACTCTGCCGGTTGGGGCTCCTTGACCTTGATGACCATTTCAGCCCGTTCGAAGATTTCCGCAGCCCCATCCACGACAAGGGCCCCCGCCTCGACATAGCTGCTGTCGTCGATTCCGCTGCCGAGCCCGGCACCCGCTTCCACCAGCACCTCGTGCCCGGACCGGATGAAGGCTCTCACCCCCGAGGGGACCAGCCCCACTCGGTGTTCGTTGGATTTGATCTCCCTGGGCACTCCGATGATCATGACGTTTCCTCCCTGGACTGGTTCAACCAATGCTTCACTCCCCTGGGCAGCATTACCCACTTCCTCCTGGCGTTCATGACCACAAAGGTCTCGCTGGAGTTGACCCCCCCCACCTGTGACAGGTCCTGGTCGATGAACCGGTACAGGTCCGCTGTCTCCTCGGAGAGCACCACCTCGATCATGATGTCGTAGCGGCCGGTCACAACCGCGGCCCAGTTGACCTTTGGCAACCGGGAGATCTGATCGAGCTTCTCGTCGATCTGGTGATGGCTCTTCAAGGTCACGCAGACCAGAGCGATGGTCAGCCCCCTGACCTTGAAAGGATCGACCAGTCCGGCAATTCTGAGAACGCCCTTCTCCAGCAGGAGCTTGATCCTGGACCTGATCGTGGGCCCGGTGACCCCGGTCTGACCGGCAATCGTTCCAGGCGAGAGCCTGCCGTCCCTGGAGAGTATGGACACCAGCTTTCGATCCAGATCGTCCAGCCGTTCCTTGACCATGTCTGACCCTCATTTTGCTTATTTAAAAAATACAATTTAAAAATTTCATTATTTTAAAGTTTTTGTCAATTTATTTATTAAAATTTAAAAATAGGTCGGCTCTCCCTGAAACCACATACTTTTGTGCATGATGCACATAAATTTGTGCAAAGAGTGCGTCTGCCTGTACCAGAGGCTCCAGCCCTCCCGGTCGTGAAAGTGCCCAGGACTGTGTTTGAAAAGGGACATCCACACCTTTTGGTTGTGCCGCTCTTGAATCAAAAATGACCATTTATTACGGGCGTTTGAAATGTCGGCTCCTGTGTTGGTGGGGCTGGCATGATCTTTGTTACTCGTGGTGCTGTCACCCACTGAAACAACGGCGGGCCTGCGCTGGGTCGGAACAAAAAGCTCTCCAAAAAGCTTCCAACCGTACAGCACAACTCCTCCATTCCACAGCAGGCCCGCCGTGTTTCCTCAACCCCTTTCCCCCAACAACTCCCTCCCTGGCCCACTCCGCCTCTGATGTCCGCACGGGCACGTGCCGGGTTCAAAAGCCACCCCCTCGTTATTCCTCACAAGAGACACGGATTCGGCTGGACACGAACCCGCTGAGGAACACTTCTCCAAATGATAACCGGTTTCAGCAAGAGGCCGTGGGTGTTCATGACCAGCCAGAATGAAAGTGCGTCGCGCCCCTGACTCTCACATGGTCCATCTGTGTACCGGCCGTTCATACCGGCGCGACACCACCACCGTCCCGTTCCAACTGAGATGTCCACCCCAGCACATACTAAGTTCAAGAGACCATCCCATGTCATTCCTCAGAAAAGACACGGATTCGGCTGGGCA
>CAZUBS010000385.1:0-2601 GCA_964618595.1 uncultured Desulfohalobiaceae bacterium | reverse complement strand
GGAAGCTCGAAGGAAGAGAAGGCAGAAGGAGATCTTCCGGCTTCGGACGGATCCAAGCGAAGCAATCGGAAGGGCGATTCTGTATTACAGGAAGTACCGATAATCCGTATTCAGAGCCGCGGCCAGCTTCTTTGCACTCTCCTTGCCGATGGGACGCTTGTTGTTCTCCATCTCGGAGATGTGGCGCCTGGGAATCCCGGTCAGGTCGGAGAGCTGCTGCTGGGTCAGGTTTTCCCGGTACCGGGCACCAGAGAGAAGGCTGGCCGGGCTCTTGTCCGGAAAAACCTCTGTCCAGTCAACCAGCGGGTTCTCCCCGGCCTTGGAGAAACCCAGATCATGCAGGGCCTCGGCCGCTGCCGCAGCCTGCTTTGCCGGTCCGATGAAGCACAGCTCCACCATGTCAGTAGGGTGCTTTTCCGTGTGTTCCAACATAGGTGATCTCCACAATCTGAATCTTGCCGTCCCTCTCTTCCCAGACGGCAACGTAGGTAGGGGCCACGCCTTTCTTGAGATGGCAGTGATGCCTGCGCGGACCGAGCTTTCCATAGTTGGGCCACTCCCCGCGCACAGGCCCCTTGGCTGCGATATCCCGAATCAAAAGCTGCAACGCGTCCTGGACTCTCTGGGGTAGCCTCACAGTCTGTTTTGCAGACTTGTTTGTGAATTTCACCGACCAGGACATGACCCACTGTACTAATTATTGGTACAAAGTCAAGCCACAGGTCTGAAGCGGCAAGGCCCAGGGAGCTTTCTTCTCCAGCCTGCCTGTTTGGCCTGATCACTCAGCAATCTCCTCCACCTGCTGCGAGCTGACCCGCTTGACCCCCTTCTCCTGCATGGCCTGCCGGGCCTCTTCCAGGTTGCCCTCGGGGATGTCCACGCCGCGGGTGGCGTTCTCGATGAGATAGGTCTCGAACCCGAGCCGCCTGGCGTCCTGGGCGGTGAAGGACACGCACACGTCCTCGGCCAGGCCGCACACGAAGACCTTTTCCACGCCCATCCCGGCCAGATAGGGTTCCAGCCCGGTGGAGGTGGTCCGGTCGTTCTCGAAGAAGGCGGAGTAGGAGTCCAGGTCCTGCCTGGTCCCTTTGTGGAGGATGAGGTTGAAGGGCCGCTGGTCCAGCTCCTCAGGAAACATGGCCCCGTGCGTGGCCTGGACGCAGTGTTCCGGCCACATGACCTGCTCCCCGTAGTCCACCTCGGCTGTCTGGCCCGGCTCCTTGCCCTGGTGCCGGGAGGCAAAGGAGATGTGCCCCGGGGGGTGCCAGTCACGGGTGGCCACCACCAGAGGGAACAGGGGCATGACCCTGTTGATGACCGGGATGACTGCGTCCCCGTCAGGCACCGCCAGCGCGCCCCCCGGAAGGAAGTCGTTCTCCATGTCGATGACCAGGAGCACGGACCGCGTGAGTTGTTGGGTTGCGTTCATGTCTTCTCCGCAGGTTGGGGTGGTTTCCAAGCTTCAAGTGTAGCCTGTTTCTGGTGCACGGAGTCAAGCGGACCCCCTCTGACCCCCTCCATTTCTTCCGCCCTGTCCGCTCCCCCTTCCCCTGCGACCGTCCACGCTTGACCTCCAAATCCCGATAGCTATTCTCTGTGCACCGGACCATCTCTTACCCAGGAACGTTCATGAGCCACGACCACTCATCCAACCGCACCACCCGCCGCGTCCAGGCCCCGGTCCAGGGCATGCACTGCGCGGCCTGCGCCACGCGCATCGAGCGCACCTTGTCCAAGCTGGACGGGGTCCAGGAGGTCAGCGTGAACCTCGCCGCCGAGACCATGGACCTGTCCTGGGACGACCACAAGCTGGATCCCAGGGACATCGAGGCCCGGGTCAAGGAGCTGGGGTTTTCCACCGACCTCTCCCTGGAGGGGCCAGCCCTGCCTCCACAGGAAGAGGGGGTGCGCACCGTCCGCCTCGAGCTGGGCGGCATGCACTGCGCGGCCTGCTCCTCCCGCATCGAGCGGGTCACCTCCGCCTTGGACGGCGTGGAGGAGGCATCGGTCAACCTGGCCGACGCCACGGGGGTGTTCCGCTTTCACCCGGACAAGGTCAGGCTGTCCGACATCACCCGGGTCATCAGGGACGCCGGGTTCAGCGCCACGGTGGAGTCTGCCGCGGCCAGGCGCTTCGAGGAACGCCGCCGGGAGGCCAGGGGCGAGCTGGCGGCCATGCAGCGACGCCTGGTGTGGCAGTTCGCCTTTGCCGGCCCCCTGCTGGTGCTGACCATGGGGCACATGTTCGGCATGCCACTGCCCGCCTGGCTCGACCCCATGCACGCCCCCCTGACCTTTGCCGTGCTCCAGTTCCTGCTCACCGCTCCGGTGGTCTGGTTCGGACGTTTTTTCTACACCCGCGGCATCCCCGCCCTGCTGCGCGGCGGCCCCAACATGGATACCCTTGTGGCTTTGGGCACTGGCGCAGCCTTTGTCTACTCCACCTGGAACCTGGTGCTCATCGCCCTGGGAGTTCGCCCCCACGAGCTGGCCATGGACCTCTACTTCGAGTCCACGGCCGTGCTCATCGCCCTCATCTCCCTGGGCAAGTACTTCGAGGCCCGCTCCAAGCTCAAGACCGGCGACGCGGTCAGGGCCCTG
>CAZUBS010000384.1:0-2619 GCA_964618595.1 uncultured Desulfohalobiaceae bacterium | reverse complement strand
CGGGACCAGTTTGCAGACCCCCGGAAACACGACCGTGAGCACCCCCCCGCACCGTATGCTCTGCCTGGCAGCCCTGCTGGCAGCCCTCCTGGCCGCAGCCGGCTGCGCCCCGCCCCAAAAGGTCCTTGCCCCCGGACCGCCCCCCCCATCCGCCGTGCCGGCCGGGGAGCTCCCCGCCCAGGCCGACCAGGCCTGGCAGCAGGGCGACACCGAACGGGCCGAAGAACTCTACAGACAGCTTCTGGAACGCGGGGAGCTGGCACCGCCAGCACAGGTCACGGCCTGGCAGCGCCTGGCCCTGGCCGCCGTGGACAACGGCCATCCTGAGCAGGCCCTGGCCGCCCTGGACAACTGGGCCGCTCTGGACCCCGGGGCAACCGAGGCCTGGGCCTTCCACCTGGCCATGTTCAAGGCCCTGATCCTCAAGCAGGAAGACGGCAGCGCCGAGGCCCATCTGACCCGGCTGCTGCTGGACCCGGACAAGCCCTGGGAGCTGCGGGAGCAGGCCGCCACCTATCTCAGCGACCGATTCTGGCAGCGGGAGCACTTCGGCCCCGCCCTGCAGATCCAGCACGAGCTGTATGCCCAGACCCCGGAAAACGCGACCAGGCGGCTGCTGGAAGAGGAGATCCTGCTCCGCCTGGAACAGCTGTCAGGGGATCAGCTCCAGCAGGCGGCCGAGGCCGTGGTGCAGGAACGGCAATGGTCCTACCCCTATGCCCTGGTGGCATGGGAGGCGGCCTTGCGAAAGCTCCTTCAGGATCCCGGGGCCTGGGCGCAGGTCTGGCCGATGCTCAACCGGGTGGTGCACCAGTCCAGCCTCTTGACCAGGCCCCGTCTGAAAGCCGAGCTCATCGCCCTGGAAAAGGAGTACGGCCGGCCCAGCCAGGGGCTGGCCCTGGTGCTGCCTCTTTCAGGCCGCTATGCCCCTGTGGCCTGGAAGATCCTTGCCGGTGCCAACACGGCCCAGTGGCAGCTGGTGCAGTCCGGATCCCCCCTGGAGCTGACCGTGGTCAACTCCGATGGCCCTGACTGGCTGACACGGCTGTCCAGCCTGCCCGCGACCGTCAACATCGTGGGCGGCCCCCTGCAGGCCTCCACCTGGGAGGAGATCCTCGGGTCGGAAGCTGGCCGCAGGCGTGCCTTCTTCACCTTCCGCCCCTCCCTGGACCAGGGGCTGGAAGGCACACGGGGCTGGCGCTTTTTCCCCAGCCCCCGCGACCAGGCCGCCACCCTGGCCGAGGCAGCGGCCAGCGAGCTCAACGCCACCCGGGTGGCCGTGCTCTATCCCCAGGACCAGTTCGGCCGGGGCATGTCCGAGATCTTCTGGAAGGAAGCCGTTTCCAGGGGCATGTCCGTGACCGGCCTGGAGAGCTACCCCCCCGGAGAGCCCACCCGCTGGCTCGATTCGGTGCGGCAGCTGCTGCAGGTGGCCGGGGACGAGGAGGAAGACCTTTTCCGGCCCGATCCCGACTTCCGGGCGGTGTTCATTCCCGACACCCTCTCCAGCGCGCAGCTCATGGTTCCCAACTTCTTTTACCTGGATGAGGACCGGCTGTTCATCATGGGGCCGGAGCTCTGGAACCAGGCCCTCTCCCAGGGGCAGGAGCTGGAGCAGAACTACTTCCGGCTTGCCATCACCCCGGGGGCCTGGTGGCCGGACAACCCCTCCCCGGGGACCCGTTCCCTGACGGAGGAGCTGGAGGCCATGGCCCTGGGGCAGCCCGACTTCTGGACCGCCCTGGGGTACGACTTCGTGCGCTTTGCCGCTGGGTTCGGCCCTTTGCCCTGGGACTGGAACGCCAAGACCGTCAATGCCCTGCTCAGCCAACCCGCCAACCTCGACTGGGCCATGGCCCCCCTGACCTGGGACCACTCCGGCCGCGCCAGGCAGCACCTCTTCCTTTTCCAGCCCCACCGCTCCGGGGTCCGCCTTGCTTCGCCCCCGGTCCTGAGGGAGAGGGCCCGTGAAATCGCCCTCAGACACGAGGTGCGCAGAGAGGCACGGCTGGCCGAGCACAATGCCACCGTCGACCCTGGCGCGCCGCCCCGCACAAACCCCTTCCTGAGCACCGAGGAGCCCAAGCCATGAAGATCGATCCCGCTGAAGTCGCCAAGGTGGCCCAGCTGGCCAGCCTTACGCTGGACAAGTCCCGCACCGTGCATTTCGCAGGGCAGCTCACCGACATCCTGGAGCACATGGAGCATCTGAACGAGCTGGACACCACGGGCATCGAGCCCCTTTATACCCCGGTGGACCACCACACCGTGCTGCGCAGCGACACGGTGCACCGGGAGTACGGCCGTGAACAGATCCTGGACAACGCGCCGGCCAGTGACGGCAGCCACTTCACAGTGCCCAAGGTCGTGTAGCAGGCCGTTGAAAAATCCCCGCTGGTCACGCGGGGCGCGTGATTGCTTCACCAGGGCCAAACCCTCACGTAAATTGAAGCTGGAAGCAAGACACAAGAGTTGCACAGTGCACCGTGGAAAACAAAGCAATCTCTTGGATAGGGAACAGGAATGACGTTTTCGAGAATTTTTGCAATTGGCCTTTTGCCTTTGGGCCTTGCTGCGGTCCCGCCAGACCCGGAGGAAGCCTTTGTGGAATCGGCGGGG
>CAZUBS010000383.1:0-2624 GCA_964618595.1 uncultured Desulfohalobiaceae bacterium | reverse complement strand
CGCCGTCCGCGATCTCACACTGGTGGTGGGGGGGGATTTTGGTGGCCAGTCCCACGGCAATGCCGGCCGACCCGTTGTGCAGCCGGTTGGGGATCTTGGTGGGCAGGACTTCCGGCTCATTCAGGGTGTTGTCGTAGTTGGGCCTGAAGTTGACTGTCTGCTTTTCGATATCGGCCAGGAACTCCCCGGCCAGACGGGCCATGCGCACCTCGGTGTACCGCATGGCTGCAGGGGCGTCGCCGTCTATGGAGCCGAAGTTGCCCTGTCCGTCCACCAGCAGGTCGCGCATGTTGAAACCCTGGGCCATGCGCACCAGGGCATCGTAGACAGCGCTGTCACCATGGGGGTGGTACTTACCGATGACGTCACCAACCACCCTGGCCGACTTCTTGTAAGCCCGGTTGTAATAGTTGCCCAGGTCGTACATGGCGTAGAGGATGCGCCGGTGCACGGGCTTGAGACCGTCGCGGGCATCTGGAATGGCCCTGCCGATGATCACGCTCAGGGAGTACTCGAGATAGGATTTCTTGATTTCGTCTTCGAGACTGATGGTATCGTTGAGCACAGTGGCCTCGGTTGGTGTTTATGGAGGGTTTTTTTAGTAAACAACACTACTGCTGTGTTGCACCCTATTGTTGCGCCTGAAGTTCGAAGCTTAAGGCATGCCTAGGTAGAGTCCATCCAACGTATACTTCCCTGCCTTTCCCTTCGAGCTTCCGACTTCGAACTTCGAGCTTCGAACTTCTTAAATGTCCAGCTCCGCGACGGTCAGGGCGTTCTTTTCGATGAACTCCCTCCTGGGCTCCACCTTCTCTCCCATGAGCTTGGTGAAGATGTCGTCCGCCTCCTCAGCGTCATCAATGGTCACCTGCAGCAGGGTGCGCTTTTCAGGGTTCATGGTCGTCTCCCAGAGCTGCTCCGGGTTCATCTCCCCAAGCCCCTTGTAGCGCTGAATATTGAAGGCCTTGTCCGCCTCGATGAGCACCAGGTCCAGCAGGTCGAAGGGCGAGGAGACATCCTTGGGGGGCCCGTCCTTCTTCTCTATGGTGAAGGTCAGACCCGGGCTTTCCTTCTTGACCTTGCAAAGCAGGTCAAAGGAGTTGCGGTAGATCTTGGAGTTGAAGAACTCCACCCCGACCTTGGTCATGTTGGCGTTGACGTCCTTGAAGATGACGAAAATGCGCATCTCCTCTTCGTAAAAGGTCTTGCTGACCTCGAAGGTGTAGCCCTTGCCGCGCATGTACTCGGCAAAGCGCTCCGAACCGTTCTCCACGAAAAAGCGGGGGGTGAGCTTTTCCCCGTAGTCCAGAATATTCAGGAAGAGGCCCTGCTCGATGCCGAAGTTCTGCACGTCCCTGCACTTGTCCTGGAGCAGGACCACGGCGTCCAGGAGCTTGACCATCTTCTTCCCTTCCAGCTTGGAGCCGCTCTCGGTGCCAATGGACAGCTGGTTGCTGACCCGGTCCATGAGAAAACGTTTCAGCTCCTTCTCGTCCGGGATGAACCGCTCGAACTTCCCCTTCTGCACCCTGAACAGCGGGGGTTGCCCGATGTACAGGTAACCCTTCCTGATGAGCTCCTCGTACTGCCTGAAGAAAAAAGTCAGCAGCAGGGTCCGGATGTGCGCGCCGTCCACGTCCGCGTCGGTCATGATGATGACCTTGTGGTAGCGCAGCTTTTCCAGGTCGATGCCGTCCTCCCCGATGCCCGCCCCCATGGCGGTGATCAGGTGCTTGATCTCCTTGTTGGCCAGCATCTTGTCGAACCGGGTCTTCTCCACATTGAGGATCTTGCCCCGCAGGGGGAGGATGGCCTGGATGCGGGGGTCCCTCCCCTGCTTGGCTGATCCTCCCGCAGAGTCACCCTCGACGATGAACAGCTCGCTTTCCTGGGGGTCCTTGGTCTGGCAGTCGGCCAGCTTGCCCGGCAGGGAGTAGTCGGACAGGGCACCCTTGCGCCGGACCAGATCCTTGGCCCGCCTGGCCGCTTCCCTGGCCCGGGCCGCATCCACGACCTTCTCCACGATGCTCTTGGCTTCCTTGGGGTTTTCCCCCAGGAAGGTGTTGACCTTGTCGTAGACCAGGGTGGCCACGTACCCCGCCACCTCGCTGTTGCCCAGCTTGGTCTTGGTCTGCCCCTCGAACTGGGGCATGGGCAGCTTGACGCTGACCACCGCGGTCATGCCCTCGCGCATGTCGTCGCCGGAAATCTTCTGCTTGAGCTTCCTGGGCAGGTCGGCGTTGTGAATGTAGGTGTTCAGAGCGCGGGTCAGGGCGGTCTTGAATCCCGCCAGGTGCGTGCCCCCCTCCCTGGTCCTGATGTTGTTGGCAAAGGAGTAGACGTTCTCCTTGTAGGCGGTGTTGTACTGGAAGGCGAACTCGATGAGCACGTTTTCCACCTCGCCCAGGCCGTGGATCACCGAGTGGACTGCTGTCTCTGTCTCGTTGAGATGCTCGACATAGGAGCGGATGCCCCCGTCGCACCTGTATCTGGCGCGCTGCAGGTTGCGCTCGTCATAGACCTGGATCTCCAGCCCGCTGTTCAGGTAGTCCACCTCTTCGCCACGCTTGGCCAGCACATCGTCGTTGAATTTCAGGTCCTGGAAAATCTTCTCGTCCGGCCTG
>CAZUBS010000382.1:0-2628 GCA_964618595.1 uncultured Desulfohalobiaceae bacterium | reverse complement strand
CGGAGGGGTGACCCTCCGCTCCACCATTGTCCGTCTTATCGCGCGCATCGCAATGGAGCACGACCTGCTCCTTCTCCACAACGACCGTGACTGCGAGGCCATGGCCACAATCATCCCATTGAAGTTGTACTGAGTCCTTTTCCAGTCGACTCCTCCAGCCTGCGGATAAAAAAAGCCCCGGAATCGCTTCCGGGGC
This sequence comes from uncultured Desulfohalobiaceae bacterium, assembly GCA_964618595.1. GTDB lineage: Bacteria > Desulfobacterota > Desulfovibrionia > Desulfovibrionales > CAZUBS01 > CAZUBS01. The sequence continues at coordinate 2,432 of CAZUBS010000382.1, read as the reverse complement.
CCTGGTATGTACGTGGCGTCCCCAGGGGGATTTGAACTCCCGTTACCGGCGTGAGAGGCCGGCGTCCTGGGGCTACACTCTAATTCATGAGTTGGGGCCTCGAGGGCACTGGAATCGACAATGCGCGAAAGACTGAACTGATGCTCACGCTCCAATCAGTTATCAACCGGTTACTCCCTCATGCCTTGCCTGCTGACTCCTCCTCAACCTGCAATGATTCGGCATAGGCATAGCTGATCAGCTCCCCGCTCGGCGTGTCCTGCCAGGCCTTTTCCTGGTGGGAGTAGTCGCGGATGCGCTTGGCCGACCAGGTGGCGAAGCGGTCCTTGACCGTGAGCAGGGTCCTGATCTCGGATTCTGTGAACACGGCGAAGTCGGCCTGGTCCGCATAGTACATTTCCCCCACATACTCCCCCACCAAGTGCTCCACCGCCCTGACGGCCTTGTCGTGCTGCATGGCGGCCAGGTAGACGTCCCAATCGTCCGGGACCGGGCCGTGGTCGGCGTGGGCGTAGCGCAGGCCGGTGATGGACCGGGCGTGCGATCGGAAGTGGAGGAAGTCGGCGTAGAAGAGCAGCTTGTTGAGCTTGGTCTTGAAGCAGCCCTCGGTGCAGAATGAGCGAATGGCTCCGTAGACCTTGGTCAGGTCAAGGGAGGTGAAGCCGCTGAAGATATCAGGGGGGTGGGACGCCACGGCCTCGGTCAGGCACTCGGGCAGGGTGCAACGGTGTTCGGCCAGGGGGGAGAACTCTGCGAGCAGGCGGTCGCGTTTCTGCCGGCCGACGGCGTAGGGGCGTTTTTTAAGCAGATTCAAAAAGGCCTGTTCATCGCGGATGAGCTCCAAGGTTGTGTTGTGGGCCTCGTCCTGCAGGGCGCCGTTCTCGTAACGGCTGAGGGTCACGCTGCCCCAGCCGAGCAGGGAACTCATCTCCTTCTGGGTCAGGCCGTAGCGGCTGCGGATGGCCCGAATATCCTCGGGCTGCAACAGCCCGTGGCGGTCGCGGTAGATACGGTAGGCCGCATCAAGCGGATCGTGTTCCACGTCCATAAGCTCGAAGTCGCAGCCGCAGGCCTGGCAAATGTGATACTCGACTTCCACTTCAATGTCCTCGCCCCGCACCGGCACGGCTTCCGTCTTCCGCACCTTTTTCACCTTCCCTTGCGTATCACAGCAAGGGCAGGTGCCTCGCTTCTTCTCGCTCATCTGCTCTCCCCTTCCCGGAAACGATCTGACTTCCGGAATTGGCCCGCACAGCGGGTCATCTTTTCAACTTTCTTTCAAAGGAAACCGCAGTTTGAACGCTGCCGGATGAAAAGAGATGATCACCCCCATTTCTTCCCCGGCTTCCTTGATCGACAGCTTGATGTACACCTCGATGCCGTTGATGGTGCGTCCGAACTCCCAGACCTGCCAGGGCTGCCCCTTGTCGTCGGACACGGGACCGCGGCAGTAGTCGTCGACATCCAGGCCCATGATCTCGTCCAGGGCATTGCGCTTGGTAAAGCCGATGGCCGCCAGCCCCGCCGTGTTTTTGTCGCGATCGACCCAGACGATGCTCCCGGTTGTGAGCAAAGACTTGAAACGGCGCAGAAAAAAGGTCACGGACAGTCGGGCCAGATCATCCATGCAGTCTGTCTCCTTCGATCGCGGACTTAACTTATCATGTGATAAGTTTTTGTCAATCGCTATTCACATGATACCGAGCTGGGTTCCCGCCTTTCAGCCTCCCGCCAAGGTCCTGCGCACCAGCACCGGCAGGGTCAACCCCTGGACCAGGATGGAGAAGACCACCACGGTGTAGGTCATGACCAGGACGGCCTCGCGGCCGGGGGACAGGGGCAGGGCCAGGGCCAGGGCCACGGAGATGCCGCCCCTGAGGCCCGCCCAGGTCATGATGCGCACCACCCCGGGGGAAAATTTTCGCCACCGCTTGAGAAACCCGACTGGCAAACCAATGCACACCAGCCTGGCCGTGAGCGAGGCAACAATGGCCATAACTCCGGCCAGGAGGAAGTCCCCCCTGAAGGTCAGGACCACCACCTCCAGGCCAATGAGCACGAAAAGCACAGCGTTGGCCATCTCGTCCAGCAGTTCCCAGAAGGTGTCCAGGCGGTCCCGGGTGGCATCCGACATGGCCAGGCGCCGGCCCTGGTTGCCGATGAGCAGGCCGGCCACCACCATGGCGATCGGGGCTGAGAGGTGGATGGCATTGGCCAGGGCATACCCCCCCAGGACCAGGGCCAGGGTGACCAGGATCTCCACCTGATAGTTGTCGACCCCCTTGAGCATGCGGTAGGCCGCGTAGCCTGCGGCAAGACCGAACAATGACCCGCCCAGGGCTTCCACGGAAAAGAGCTGCAGCCCCTGCCAGGCTGTGACCTCCGTCCCTCCATAGGCCACCTGGAGGAGCACCAGGAAGACCACCACGCCG
>CAZUBS010000381.1:0-2639 GCA_964618595.1 uncultured Desulfohalobiaceae bacterium | reverse complement strand
ACACCAGCGTGAACATCCGCATCGGCGGCGAGGCCGGTCAGGGGCTGGACACCGTGGGCCAGCTTCTGACCAGGGCGCTCATCCGCAGCGGCTATGAGGTGGTGGTGGTGCAGAGCTATCTGTCCCGCATCAGGGGTGGACACAACACCTTCACCATCAGGACCGGCCCGGACCCGATCCATGCCTCGGGAAGCGGGGTGGACGTGCTGATCGCCCTGAACCAGGAGACCGTTGACAAACACAAAGAGGAGCTCAGGGAGGGCGGTGTGGTCATCATGGGCCAGGAGCTTGATGACAAGGGGGTGCAGGCTCTGAAGGTGCCTTACGAGGATCTGGTGGAGAAGAAAATCCACACCAACACGGCTGCCCTGGGGGTGGCGGCGGGCTTGCTGGGCCTCTCCCAGGAAGTGGTGGCCGGGCTGATCAATGAGCAGTTCGGCGCCAAGAAGCCAGAGGTGGCGGAAGCCAACATCGAGGTCCTCTCCAAGTCCTATGAATGGCTCGAAGGTCAGGACACGAAACGAGAGCCCCTGCCGGAGACAGAGGACAAGGGGCAGCGCCTGATGCTGGCCGGGAGTGAGGCAGTGGCCCTGGGCGCCATGGCATCCGGGGTCACCTTCTGCTCCTTCTACCCCATGACCCCGTCCACAGGGGTGGCCCTGAACCTGATTTCAAACGCCAGGGAACTGGGGATCGTGGTCGAGCAGGCCGAGGACGAGATCGCAGCCATCAACATGGCCATCGGGGCATCGTTCGCCGGGGCCAGGGCCCTGGTCCCCACCTCGGGGGGGGGCTTTGCGCTGATGACCGAGGGCGTCAGCCTGGCCGGGATGACCGAGACCCCTGTGGTGGTCGTGGTGGCCCAGCGGCCCGGTCCGGCCACGGGACTGCCCACCCGCACCGAGCAGGCCGACCTGGATCTGGTGCTCAACGCAGGCCACGGGGAGTTTCCCCGGGCTGTCTTTGCCCCTGGAACTCCGGAGGAGTGCTTTTTCCTGACCCGCAAGGCCTTTGACCTGGCAGAGCGGTTCCAGGGGCCGATGTTTGTTCTCTCCGACCAGTATCTGGCTGACTCCTACAGGGCAGTGCAGCCTTTCGACCTGGAAGGGATGGAGGAAATTGCCGGGCCCGGGACCGAGACAGACAATCCCGAAGAGTACCAGCGCTACGCACTGACCGAGAACGGTGTGTCGCCGCGCCTGGTGCCTGGTTTCGGCAGCTACCTGGTCGTGGCGGACAGTGACGAGCACACCCCTGACGGCCACATCACAGAGGACCACGACGTGCGGGTGCGCATGGTGGACAAGCGCCTGACCAAGGGTCTGGGGTTGTTCGAGGAGGTCATTGCCCCCGAGCTCGACGGGGATGCCCAGGATGCGCTGCTGCTGGTCTGCTGGGGGTCGAGCAAGGGCTCGGTTCAGGAGGCGGCCGCCCGGCTCAGGGAGCAGGGGAAAAACGTGGCCATGCTGCACTTTTCCCAGGTCTGGCCTCTGAAAAAAGAACAGTTTCTCTCCTCCCTCGAGCAAGCCGCCACCGTGGTCAGTGTGGAGAGCAATGCCCTTGGCCAGCTGGCCCGGCTCATCCGCAGGGAAACCGGTTTCCACATCCCGAAACTGCTGACCCGGTTCGACGGCTTGCCCATCACTCCGGAGCACATCCTGGAGCGGCTGGACAGGATCGCCTGATCTGCAGTCCCGAAAGACCAGCCTGAGCTGCACAAGAAGTGTGAACATGTACTCAAAACCCGGCAATGAACCAAAGGAGCCGACATGGCATCGATAGAAGACTACGGGAAGTTCGAGACGGCCTGGTGCCCGGGGTGCGGCAACTTCCCCCTGCTCAAGTCGCTCAAGCAGGCCCTGGCCGACGCAGACATAGAGCCCCACCAGGTCCTGTTCTCCTCGGGGATAGGCCAGGCGGCCAAGACCCCGCACTACCTGCGCTGCAACGTCTTCAACGGGCTGCACGGGCGGCATCTCCCTGTCTCCACCGGGGCCAAGCTGGCCAACCCGGAGCTGGTCGTCATCTCCGAAAGCGGTGACGGCTGCACCTACGGGGAAGGGGGCAACCACTTCCTGGCCGCTCTCAGACGCAACCTGGACATGACTCTGCTGGTGCACGACAATCAGATCTACGGGCTGACCAAGGGTCAGGCCAGCCCGACCACCAGCGAGGGGCACCAGACCAAGGCCCAGCCCTGGGGACAGCCTTCCAGCGGCTTCAACCCGGTGGCGGTGGCCGTGGCCATGCGGGCCGGATTCGTGGCACGAGGGTTCGTGGGAGAGGGCGACCACCTGGCCTCCCTGATCAGCCAGGCCATAGCATTCAAAGGGTTTGCCCTGGTGGACATCTTCCAGCCCTGCGTGTCCTTCAACAGGGTCAACACCTTTTCCTGGTACAAGGACCGCTGCTACCAGCTTGGGGAAGACCACGACCCGACAGACTTCATGCAGGCCATGGAGAAGGCCGAGGAGTGGGGGGAGAAGATTCCCATCGGCGTGATCTGGAAAAACGAGGAACGGCCGACCTTCGAGAGTCACCTGCCCATGCTCGAGAAGGGACCCATGGCCACCCGCACGTTGGACAGAGAGGCGCTCGAGAAGGTCATGATGAGCTACGCGTAGCCTGCTGCAAAGATA
>CAZUBS010000380.1:0-2641 GCA_964618595.1 uncultured Desulfohalobiaceae bacterium | reverse complement strand
GAACAGCCCTTGGAGACCGCGCAGCCCAGAATGGCGCTGTAGATGGCCAGGACCAGCAGGCCGATGAGGATGAAAACGAAGATTCCAAGAAATCCGAGCCCGCACATGTTTGAACCTGCCAGTCAGGAGGTTGTTCCCTGTCAGGTTGGGGTGGTCCGCGTTCACTGTGTGACGGCAATCACCAGCACGATCAGAAGCACAGAGACAATTCGGGTCCGCCTGGGCAGGTGGCTGGTTCACCGGCACACGTTTTCGACCCTGTAAGGGCTGGGTTCAGCACAGGGCTCGCAAACGTGCGGACAGGGAATCGGAAAGCTCCTGAATGTGCTCCGGACCGATTCCGCAACAGCCACCCACGACACAAGCCCCAGCCCGGACCCAGTGCACTGCTGCTTCCGCAAACTCCTCTGGCCTCACCGTGTCGGTGAACCGCCAGTGGGGCATCTCGAACACCCCGCGGTGGGGGTAGGCGAAAATTGGCCCGTCCCAGCTCGTGGCCGTGACCCGCACGGCTTCCGGGGTGTCCTCCATCTGGGTGTGCATCACGCCCATGGCTGCAGGACCAAGGTCGCTGATGGCGCGGACCGCCGCGGACAATGTCCCGGACTTTCCAAGCAGCACCATTTCCCCGGATTCTCCCGGTTCACAGGAAAACCCGACCCAGACAGGCAGCCCTGTCTTTTGGCCGGCCTGCAGCGCGCAGGCGGTCTGGGCGACGTCGCGCATCATCTCCAGCACGATCAGGTCCGCCCCGGCCTCGGCCAGGATGCCGGCGTGGCGCAGGTAATAGTCCACGGCGCGGGACTCGTCGGGCAGGCGCCGGTAATCCAGGGCCCCTGTGCCGGAGAAGGTGGTGGTGGAGATGGATCCGGCCACGGCCACGGCGGCATCCGCCTGGTCAGCCGCCTCGCGCGCGATCTGCACCGCCCTGCGGTTGATCTCCTCGAACCTGTCTTCCAGGCCAGCCTCCCGAAGCACGTGCCGGGAAGCGGGGAAGGTGTTGGCGATGACCACCCTGGCCCCGGCGCGGATGTAATCCTCATGGATGGCGCGCAGAAGATCTGGGTGGGTCAGGGTGGCCTGGGCGCTCCAGGCGGCGCTGTTCATGGGCGCACCCCTTCGTTCGAGCTCGGTCCCGGTGCCGCCGTCGATGACGACCGCTTCTCCGGACTGAATGGCTGTCATGAGGTCGCCCATCACTCCCCCTTATTTTGATCTTCGGTCCCACCGAGCAGGATCTTCTCCATCATGGCATGGTGTTCGGGGTAGCGGATGCCCGAGGCGTCGACGATGATGCCCGGTCGGACCATGTCCGACTCGGGATCGTCCTTGGACACGAAGAACCAGTGGTCACCGTCTTGGCCTATGACCATTTCCTGCTTCTGGATCGAGGCTTCCCGCCTGGCCCTGCGAATCATTTCCTTGAGATCGTCCATGCTGCTTCCGGTCTGTTTGGATGTGAAAAAAGACGACCCGTGTCAAAGGGGCGGGTCGTGCCACCTGGCGGGATCTGCTCAGGGAGTTTCCTTTGCCGGCTTGTCGGTGGGGAAGGAAACCACTTTTCCCTGCTTGTTGTCCGTGCCGGGCTTGACCAGGGGAGCGTCGAAGAGATCCGCCAACCCCGACTCTTCGAGCAGGTGGTGGATGAGGTCGGTGTCCGCGGGTACACGCTTGTGCTCGGGGCTGTACTCGTTGCCGAAGCGGCCCGAACCTTGGACCTTTTCGAGGAATGCCGCAGCCAGCCCCGGATGGGACGCCTCCAGGCTGGAGGCCAGCTCCTGCGGGTCAAAGGCGTACTCGAAGCAGAAGTCCACCAGACCCTGGACGTCCGTGAAGGACCAGAGTTCATCCAGGATGGGCAGGACATTGGACATGGCCCCGGTGGTGAACTGGTCCATCTTGCTCAAAACGGCGTAGCTTCCGTCGCCGTTGTCCTGGAGCAGCAGGTGCCTGGTGGAGCTGCTGCCAAAACCCTGGTGCATGAAATACCCGAGGTAGGTGACGGTGCGTTTTTTGGTCATGGTTCTTCCATGGGTTTGCCGTGACCGGGCTGCGTGGTGGGTGCAGTCCGGGGCTGATCTTTCACCCAACACGCTATCCCAACCACTGCGCGGGGGCAAATGCTCACCGGGGCCTGCTCGGGCGTGGCTGCCGGCGGCCGGTGACCGGAAATGCCTGAGGGGGTGGGTGAAATGGGATGAAATTCGTGCTAGGGATGGAGCAGAGCCGTCATTACAAATGATCCACAAGGAGGTTACCGATGAAGGTGCAGCCGACAACACAGAAGGATTTCGAGCGCGCCCTGGAGGTGGGGCGGCCGCCCAACATCAGGCAGCTGTTCCCAAACTCCCGGGCCCTGATCGTGAGCGGCAAGGTCATCGACCGGGCCCTGCTGCGCAAGGGAAAAGCCATGACCATCGCCGCCAACGGGCGCAACCACTTCGTGATCCGGGGGGCGCTCCAGGCGGCGCAGCGTGCCGACGCCGCAATCATCATCGAGATCGCCAAATCAGAGGGCGGGGCAGGGGCCTACTGCGCAGTCAACTTCTGGAATATCGCCCGTCAGGTGGACGCCGTCTGCAACGAGCTGGGCATCACCGTGCCCGTGGCCGTGCACGCCGACCACTACGGCATCAAGGGG
>CAZUBS010000379.1:0-2641 GCA_964618595.1 uncultured Desulfohalobiaceae bacterium | reverse complement strand
CTGAATCGGAAATTCCTGCTATGCGGGTTCTGTGTGGTCTTCACACCAGCGAACCCCGGCTACTCGGAATTTCCGCTGGTCTTCAACCTGCTCTATGCCATGGGCAGGCTCCCCGAGGTACGTATCGTGGATTACCGTACCGAGCGGTCCGTGGAGAGCAAGATCCGCCAGCAAAAGCTGTTTTACGCCAAGTACGCCACCCTGACCCCTGAGACGGAGCAACTCATCGAGGGCACGGTCAAGGCCGCGGGAGAAGAGGGGCTGGTCAGGGAGTCCTGCAGGGCTTCCGTTGTGTTCTGGAAACCTTGAACACGGGTTGACCGGTGCCTCTTCTTTCGGCCAAGTTGTTGGGTTGTACTCGTGGGGGGGGAACTCATGTCCAGCATGTCTATAGCTCGACTTGAGGTCGACAGAAGCGTTTCGCCCGTGACTCCGGGACCCGGTGCCGCCTGAACTGCTGCAGGGCCTTGAGCATGCTGCCCGGCTGTGCTTCCGGGTCCTGCCGCTCATGCTGGCCGGTTGCCTGGCCGGGAGCGTGTTCGTCCACTCGCGCTTCGGCGTCCACTGCGGCAGGCTGTTCGAGCCGTTGTCGCGATGGGCCGGCCTCGGTCCAAGGGGCGCCATGTACCTTGCCCTGTGCCTGCTCAATCAGGTGGCGGCCAACGCCTACCTGTCAACGCTGCTTCGTGACCGGCACGTTGAAGACCGGAGGCTCCTGGGGACCTACCTGGTGGGATGGCTGCCCGCCAGCAGCCACTATTATGTCTTTTACTTCGCCCCGGTCCTGCTGCCGGGGCTGGGGCTGAAAACCGGGTGCACCGTGCTGGCCCTCTATGTCCTGGGCAGCCTGCTCATCTGCACCTGCGGCCTGCTGCTGCTCCGCTTCCAGGGAGCCGCCGCGCACAGCGGGGTTGTTCCGGATATGGAGCCTGCCCCCATGCCGTCCTGGCCCGGGTGGAGTTTTGCCCTCACAGCCGGCATCAAGCAGTTCGTGCGCATCGCACGGGTCTTCGTCCCCTGCATTCTGGTCGTTGCCATACTGCTCAACCTTCCCCTGACCCGGGCGATGATAGGCGGTCTGGGCGGCGTGCTGACACAGATCGGACTGGCCGGAGGCGGGGTGGTGGTCGTGATCACGGCCCTGCCGAGCATGATGGGCGGTTTTGCCACGGCCATCGCCTCGCTCCAGCAGGGGGTGCTGTCCCACGAGCAGATCGTGCCGCTGATTTTCCTGTCCGCGATCGGACATGCCCTGTTCTCGATCTTTTCGCACTTTCTCCCCACCAACATGGCCATCTTCGGCCCGCAGCGGGGAGCCAGGCTGACCTTTGCCAGCCTGGGCGTGCGCCTTCCCTGCCTGGTTGTGGTGTTGTCCTTAGCCCTTGTGTTTTGAAAGAAGCCCTTGAGAAGTCGTCGGCGAGCTTTGCCTGTCCGACAGCAGCCCGTCGATCTCCAACGGCTGCGGCTTGCCGGGACTTCGCACAAGGGACAGGCAGCCGTTCGGACATTTGTCCACGCACACCCCACAACCCATGCACTTCTCTGCATCCAGTCGGACGCCGTCCTGCTCCTGGGTGAGGGCCTGGAAGGGGCAGGCCTTGACGCACAGGCCGCAATCCAGACAACTCCCAGCGTCACATTCCACCACATAGCCCGAGGAGCAGAGCATGGGGATGCCGTTGCGCATGGCCTGCATGGCCCCGCAGCAGCAGGGGCAGCAGTTGCAGATGGCGTAGAAGCGCTCCAGCATGGCGTCCTTGAAAAAGGCGTGGTGCACGTGGCCGCGCTCGTGCTCGGCCGTGAGGATGTCCACGGCCTCGGACTGGGAGATCTTGCGGGCCCGTTCGGGGTGGTGCTCCAGGATGAAGGGGGCAAAGGGGTCGCCCACGATGAGGCAGACGTCCAAGGGGAGGCAGGGGTTCTTCCTGACCGTGCGGCAGGGACACTGCAGGGCGGCGATGTGGCCGGGGTTGTCCAGCAACAGGTCGCGGGCCTTGGCGTAGGGGATGACCGGCTCCAGGTCGGGCAGGGCGATGTCCCGGTTCAGGGTGACCAGGCGCGAGGCTGCTTCGGTCGGCACCACCTTGCCGTGATAGGTGTCGGCAAAGGAAGCCTTCCGTGAATCGTTTTGTACCTCTGCTTCCGCTGGCGGGTGCCGCCTGGAGAACCATTTGACAAAGGGCGCAAAGGTCCGGGTCAACGGGTGCTCGCCCAGGGCCACGCCGATGTAGAGGTAGGGCCAGCGGGCGTACACGTAGCCGTGCAGCCAGTCGAAGAGGGAGTAGCCTGAGAGCTGCCGGCCCTGACGGTAGAAGTCACGGGTGGAAGGTTTGATGGTGAGGGGCATGGGTGCTCCTGGTTGCAGATCCAGTCAGGGAACACCATATCAGGGGCGGTACCGGATGTCAGGTCCAAAGCACCGGGAGGTGTATTTGCAAGCCGCGTTGGGTAGGCTATGATGCTGTTCAGTTTGAAATCAAGGTGGGTTCCCTGTCACAATAAAAAAGGTTCTTCCGGTTCAAGAGTATGTGGACAGCGGACATGTTGGAGGCCGTTGGCATTCATGCCCAGCCGAATCCGTGTCTCTTACGAGGAGTGACAAAGGTCGGTCTCTTGAACTCAGCAGGTGGAGGGGCGGACA
>CAZUBS010000378.1:0-2650 GCA_964618595.1 uncultured Desulfohalobiaceae bacterium | reverse complement strand
CGGTGGATGACGCTCTCCTGCGGGAGTGGATGGAAATGGGCAAAGGGTGTACTGAGAAGTTTCAGAATGCTGGACACGAATGGGGGACGACTCGCGAACACGTCGGCATTCGAAGGCACTATGCACGAAGTCAGCCTCGGCTACACCATCCGTGACTACCTCAGCGGCCAAGAGGTGGAGGCCACCACCTTTGAAGACCTGCGTCAGGCCATCGCCCGGCTGCTGGTCGAGGAGAAAGGCTACCCCAGGGGACAAATCCGTTCCAAGGTGCCCATTGCCTTCGACGTCGAGGGCCATCCCTTTCAGGATGCCATCGATCTGGTTGTTTTCGATCAGGATGCGGAGGTGCCCCTGCTGCTGGTCTGCTTCTGTTTCGGCGATGTGCTGACCTTCCACCGCCAGACCCTGGCCGCCGCCAGGATCCTTCCTCAGGGTCCGGCCAGGCTGGCCCTGGTGACCGATACCAAGAAAGCCGACCTGCTCTGCGTGGGGTCCGGGGAAATCCTTCGTTCCAGCGGGTACCACTCCATTCCCGCCTGGCGGGAGCTTGGGGCCCTGATCAAAAAGTGCCCCGACTATGAGCAAACAGAGGAGCGTCTGTCCAGGGAACGGCGCATCTACTATGCCTTCAGCGAGATGGCAGGGTGTTGCGGGCCGGAATGCCCGCTCGACTGAACAGCTCGGTGCAGCGTGTTTTTATGAATCCCATGTGATCCGGCCATGAAGCTTCGCATCATTATCCTGGCCTTGTCCCTGCGGGTGCTTTTGTCCACCTCCGTGGGGGGGGTGCTCTACTTCCGTTCCCTGCAGGAGGCGGCCTATGCCGAGGGGGCGGATCTGCCGGTGGGGGTGGTGGTCATCAAGGCCTCGGTGGCGCCCATCGAAAACGAGATCATCCAGGCCTATGAAGGCACCGTGGTCCTGTCCGATCCGCACGGGGTGATCTTTCTGTCCACCAACCGGCAATGGCTCTTTCACACCCTGCGGCCGCTGACCCCCGGACAGGCGGACGGCATTGCCGAGTCCCTGCAGTTCGGGGAAGGCCCCTGGGAATGGGCAGGGCTCGAGATCAAGAACAATCATCTGGGCGTGGACCCCTCGGGGGGCGAGTTCCTCCTGCAGGAGGTTCCCATTGCGGACTACCCCGGCTGGAGGGTCATCTACCTGCGCAACCTCGAAGCCATCTCCAGCAGTGTGCTCGGCCCCATGTTCAGGACCACGGGGGTGGTCATCCTGAGCCTGATCCTGATGACCGGACTGGCGGTCTTTTTTCTCTACCGCAAGGCAGGCTCGGAGATCGTCAAGCGCCGGGCGGTGGAGGAGCAGCTTCGGGAAAGCAAGGAGCGCTACAGGAACCTCTACCACCACACACCTGCCCTGCTGCACTCCATAGATGCCGGCGGCAGGTTGGTCAGTGTCAGCGAGCACTGGACCGAGGCCCTGGGGTACAGCCCGGAAGAGGTGGTGGGCAGGCGCCTCACGAGCTTCATGACTGAGGAGTCCAGACGCTACGCCGAGAAAACGGTCTTTGCCGAGTTTTTCCGCACGGGAATATGCAAGGACGTCCCCTACTGCTTTCTGCGCAAGGACGGGAAGACCGTCGACGTGCTGCTCTCGGCCATTGCCGAGCGGGATTCGGAAGGGGCCATTGTGCGTTCCCTGGCCGTATTGGTGGACATCACCGAGAGAAAGCGGGCCGAGGAGGCACTGACACTGGCCAAGGAGCAGCTCGACAACTACTCCAGGGATCTGGAGCGACAGGTCAGGGAGCGCACAGAAGAGTTCACCAGCATCCTCAACCACACGCCGGCCGTGGTGACCATGCTCGATACCCAGGGGCGCTATGTCCTGGTCAACTCGAAGTACGAGGAGCTTTTCGGCATCAGCAACGAGGAGGTCCTGGGCAAGACCCAGTCCGAGGTCTTCCCAGCCCAGGTGGCCAGGGAGCTGCAACGGCACGACCGCAGGGCCCTGGTGGAGAAGAGGTCCATTCAGGTGGAGGAGACCATCCCTGTCAACGGGCTCAAGCACACCTATCTGTAAATCAAGTACCCGGTTCTTGACGAGAATGGCGAGGCCACACGGGTCTGCGGCATTGCCATGGACATCACCGACCTCAAAAAGGCGCAGGACCAGCTCCGTCGCCTGTCCGGCAACATCATGGCCAGCCAGGAGCAGGAGCGGGCCTCCATCGCCAGGGAGCTGCACGACGAGCTGGGGCAGGTGCTCACCGCCCTGCGCATGAACACGGTCTGGCTCAGGGACAGGCTCAAGGGGGTGGACCACAAGGGCATGCAGCGGATCCAGTCCATGTGCGAGCTCATCGACAGCACCATCAGCGACGTGCGCAACATCGCCACCAGGCTCAGGCCGGCAGTTCTCGACGACCTGGGGCTCATCGATGCCCTGGACTGGTTCACCACGGATTTCGAGAAACGCACGGGGATCGCCTGCGTCTTCTCGCACGCCAACGTTCCCCGGGTGGAGGACCATATTGCCACCGCCGCCTACCGCATTGCCCAGGAAGCGCTGACCAACGTGGCCAGGCACTCCAATGCCTCCAATGTGGACGTGGTGCTGCAGGGCCAGGACACCCGACGCCCACAAATGGGATGAGATCAAGCAACGCAACGTGGAGGAGACCGAAGAC
>CAZUBS010000377.1:0-2684 GCA_964618595.1 uncultured Desulfohalobiaceae bacterium | reverse complement strand
CCACCGTGGAGAATCGGGCCAGCACGTCTGTCTTGGTGCCCGGCTGGAACAGCGCAGCCCTGGTGTAGGCGCTGACGTCCTGGGTGACCTCGAAGTGCCCGAAGGCACCGGAGCCCTTGGCATGGGGCTGTCGGTCCGGAATCATTTCCCGGTTGAAGTTGGCCATCTGCTCCATCAGGTAGTGGTCCTGCAGCAGGACGGGGCCGTCCGGCCCCACGGTGAGCGAGTACTCGTCGCTGGCCACGGGAATCCCGGCATCGGTTGTCGTGGGTTTGTGATCCTTGTCTGCCATTACGATACCTCCTTGAAAACTTTCGAACTGAAAACAGCCGAACCCACAGGGAGCCCGGCTGTGGTGCATAAAAACGCAATCAATCCATCTTCTCGAAAAAATCCTTTTCCGCCCCGCACACCGGGCAGACCCACTCCTCTGGCAAATCATCGAACGAGGTGCCGGGCTGCACCCCGTGCTCGTAATCACCTTCCTCGGGGTCGTAGACGTACCCGCAGGGGCATTCCCATTTGCTCATGTCGGCCATGTTCGTCTCCTTAGTGTTTGCTCTTCATTTGGCTGCGGCAGATGCCGCACCTTATTGAGAATGATTCCTATTTAAATAAAAAAACCCTCCTGGTCAACCACCTCCCGGAGAAAAGCCGGGAGTTGGTTACAGGATAAATAGGGCACAGGCGGCCCAAAAAATCAACATTAATACATGAGGTTGGGCAGGACCAGCACAATCTGGGGAAAAAGCATCAGCAGGACGATGCCGGCAATGATGGCCAGCAGAAAGGGGATCACCCCGCGGAAGATGGCCTGGAGGGTGATGGACGGCGCGATCTTCTGGCACATGCCGTAGACCACGTAGACATTGATGCCCACCGGCGGGGTGATCACCCCGATCTGGGTCACCAGCACGATGATCACCCCGAACCAGATGGGGTCGTAGCCCAGGTGGGTGACCACGGGGTAGAAGATCGGGATGGTCAGCATGATCAGGGCCAGGGCGTCCATGATGCAGCCGCCCAGGAAGTAGATGACGATGATCAGGGCAATGATCATGAACCCGGGCAGATCGAACGAGGCCACCCAGGCGGCCACGCTGAAGGGGATGCGGGTCACGGCCAGGAACTTGCCGAAGACCGTTGCCCCGGCCACCAGAAAGAGAACCATGCATGAGGTGCGCAGGGTCTCGTAGAGTGAGTTGACAAAGGCCTTCCAGGTCAGCTGACGTTTGGCCAGGGAAAGAGCCAGAATGCCCAGAACCCCGATGCTGGCCGCCTCGGTCGGTGTGAACAGACCGAAGAACATGCCCCCGATGACCAGGGCGAATATGGCCAGGGTGTCGGACAGTCCGGCCAGGGAGCGCACCTTCTGCCCCGGGGTGTAGGACTCGCCCTTGGGGCCGAGCTCCGGGCGGATCCGGCACCACAGGCCAATGGCCGCCACAAAGAGCACGGTGAGCAGCATGGCCGGGAGGATGCCGGCCACGAACAGCGCGCCGATGGACTGCTCGGTGAGCACTCCGTAGATGATCAGCACCACGCTTGGCGGCATGATCATGCCCAGCCCGCCGCCCGAGGCCACGGACCCGGCCACCAGGGAGTCCGCATACCCGTAACGCTTCATCTCGGGAATGCTCACCGTGGCCATGGTCGCGGCGGTGGCCGGGCTGGAACCGCACACCGCGCCGAACCCGGTGCAGGCCGTGACCGTGGCCATGGCCAGCCCTCCCCGCACGTTTCCCAGGAAGTGGTAGGCCGTGTCGTAGAGCTTGCGGCTGATGCCGCTGTTGAAGGCCAGCTGCCCCATGAGGATGAACAACGGTATGGTGGACAGGCTGTAGGAGGAAAAAGCCTCGTAGAAGCTTCGCGAGAGCAGGTTCAGGCCGCCCTTGAAGGAGATGAGCAGCGAGAAGCCCACAAAGCCCACCAGGGTCATGACATAGGCCACGGGCATGCGGGTCATGAACAGCCCGATCATGACCGCGATGCCGATGATGCCGGCCTGGGTCGGGTCCATGGTTAGCCCCCTCCCCCTCTGAGGACATGCAGGGCATCGAGCAGCAGCCACAGGGAAAAGACCGAGAAACCAAAGGCCAGGGCATAGACCACCCAGTAGAAAGGCAGGGCCAGGTTCATGGACACCAGGCCCGAGGCCCGCATGCTCGTGCCAAGACGGACCATCTGCCAGGCCACAACCGCAAACAGGCCGCTGGAGGCAAGCCCCGTAATCAGCCTGACCACTCGCCGCGATCTCCTTCCAAGCCTCTGGAAGACCACCTCCACGCCGATGTGGCTGCCCTGGGAGTGCGCATAGGGCAGGGAAAAACCCACCACCAGCACGGCCAGTATGGACACGATCTCCTCAGAACCGAACAGCGGAATGTCCAGGGCCGCCCGACCCACCACATCGGCGCCGGTCACCAGGGCCATGCCCATGAGGCACGCCGCGGCAACCACCTTCATGCCCCACTCCAGCCGCCCCATCAGGCCTTGGGACCTTTCCTTTTCAGTTTCCGGCATAGCCTGCTCTGACATCCTTGTACTGTTTGCCCACGATAAAAAATGGTTCATCCGCTTCGAGCGTACTTCTTTCAAAGAATACCCGGTTCGGAAAGAGGCCGTGGGCGTTCATGACCAGCCAGAATGGAAGTGCGTCGCGTCCCTCACTCTCACTTGGTCCA
>CAZUBS010000376.1:1820-2686 GCA_964618595.1 uncultured Desulfohalobiaceae bacterium | reverse complement strand
AGCTGGGCAGTGTGGCGATCTCCACCTCTGTTAGGGGGTCGTTTTCAATATCGGTGAACATGAAGTCAGAGATGCTGAAGGGTATGTCGGTATCCTCATTGGTGAGCACTGAGCTGGGGAAGGCTTCAGGGGCAGTATTCGGCCCGCCGGTGATGAGGATGTTGTCCGCCGTGACCGGGTCGCCGTTGACCACGGCCAGGACATGCATCTGGGAGCCGTTGCCGCTGGGGTCGTAGATGAGCCGGGTGTCGCCGTCGAAGACGAACAGGGCCCCGCCTGCGTTGGTGCCGTCGTACGTTGCCCCGATGGCCGCGAAGTGCTCGCTGCCCAGGGCGCCGTTGGACAGCCCGCCAAAACCCTCCGAATCCAGGACAAAGGCGTCCTCGGTTTGATTGAAGCCCTCGATGGTGTCCACTCCCTCACCAGGGGAGGTGTAAATGAAACGGTCAAACCCCGCTCCTCCGTCCAGGAAGTCATTGTCGGCATCCCTCTGCAGGGAGTCGTTGCCGCCGCCGCCGAGCAGGGTGTCATTGCCGGCCCCGCCCTGGAAGAAGTTGTCCTGGCCGTCGCCCACCATGCTGTCATCGGCAGAGGAGCCGATGATGTTTTCAATGCCCACCAGGGTGTCGGTGGAGTCGGCGTCGGCCAGGCCGGTGTTCAGGTCGGCATAGACATGGGAGGAGTTGGAATACAGGGCCGTGTCCGTGCCGGGACCGCCGTCCAGGTAGTCGTCGCCGATGCCGCCTTCTAGGGTGTCGTCTCCTTCCCCGCCAAGGATGGAGTCGTCTCCCGTGCCGCCGTCCAGGGAGTCGTGCCCCTGGCCGCCCATGATGGTGTCGGCGCCTGTGCCCCCGTCGATGGTGTCG
>CAZUBS010000376.1:0-1810 GCA_964618595.1 uncultured Desulfohalobiaceae bacterium | reverse complement strand
GCGCAGGGAGTCGTTGCCGCCGCTGCCGTCAATGGAATCGTTGCCCGAGGTGCCGGTCAAGGTGTTGTCGGTGGTGTCGCCGACAATGGGTTGTGGGGTGGTTCCTCCACCACCCGGCGTGCCTCCACCACCCGGATCACCGGGGTCTCCGGGATCACCCGGATCACCCGGATCACCCGGATCACCTGGGTCACCCGGATCACCTGGGTCACCCGGATCACCTGGGTCACCCGGATCGCCTGGGTCACCCGGATCGCCTGGGTCACCCGGATCGCCTGGGTCACCTGGATCGCCGGGATCGCCTGGATCTCCCGGGTCACCTGGATCTCCCGGGTCGCCCGGATCGCCAGGGTCACCCGGGTCCTGTCCCGGCTGTTCTCCGGCTGTGGTCTCTCCGGACTGGGCAATGATCACGGCTTCATCGTCTCCAGCAAGGACATCGCTGCGAAGGGCAAAATCCTGTTGCAACCCGGTTCCCGGCTGCTGCAGATAGGGAGGCGGCACCTCCGGGAGCAGGGCCGTGTCGATCCGGGGCAGGTCTCCCATCTGGGTCTGCAAGAGGGTTTCGATGTCCAGGATGGCGGCCGAGTGTCCCAGCACGTCCATGACCTGGGACATGTCCACCTGCGCCCAGTCGATGTCAGGAAAGGAGAAGGGGGAGATGCGCATGAACTGCTCCATCTCCTGCGTGGTGAAGGGGCGTACCAGGCTCAGACCGTCCGGCGTGACCTCGACCAGGGTGCCGGACTCGGTGATGACCCGGGTGTTGCCATTTTTGTCGGTGATGTAGAGCTTGTGGCAGCTGCTGGGCTGCTGGAAGAGGGGGGTGTCCAGGCTGTCGTCGTACCCGGGGCAGGAAATTTCCTGGGCGCCGTGTTTCTCGTAGTCCTCGCCGATCTCGTGCACCGTGACCGTGCCGCGGATGCCGATGGTGGCCAGGGGGGACTGGAGGTTGAAGCGCTCGGGGTTCTGCTTGACGATCTCGCCGGTGATGGTGCGGAAGGTGCCCTGGACCATGTTGAACAGAAGCTCCGAAGCCCCCCCTTCCTGGTCGAACACGTAGTCGTCCAGGACGATGCGCGAGTTGGCCCCCTGTGAGAGCAGGGTCTCGTCCTGGAACAGGATCTCCACCAGGCTGCCGTCCTCGGTGACCACCACCTCGTCGGCATAGACCGGTGCGTCCAGGGACAGGCTGCGCACCCCATCCGCAGACTCGGCATAGACCTCACCCTCGATGGTGACGACGACTCCGATCCCATGCTGCTCAGCCATGGCTGACCTTCCGTGTTGATGGCTATTGGAAAATTTCAGGCTGCAGCCGCCCCATGGCAAACAACAGGTCATAGGCCGCTCTGACCCTGTTCACCCTTGCGGCCACAGCGCTGCTCACGGCATTGATGTAGTTGACCTCCCCGTTGAGCACGTCAATGAGCGACCGGGTGCCCATCTTGCGTTCCCTGCGGGCCAGCTCGAGAAATTCGTGCAGAATGTTGGTCTGGTTGACCAGGTAGTCGACGTTTTGCCGGGCCGTTGTCAGGTTGCGCCAGGCAACCCGGATCTGCTCCTCCACACTGCGCTGCAGATCGCTCAGCTCCTTGCCGGCCCCGGTCTTCTGGGACATGGCCGATTGCAGGGCGGCCTGGTCACCCCCGCCCCTGAAGAGGTTGTACCTGAGCTCGACCAGGGCCCTGGCTTCACTGCGCACCCCCTCTTCCCCCACATCGTTCTGCCGGCGCCGGCCCTCGGCCCCGAAATCGAGCCCGGGGTAGAAGCGGGAGTTGATGACCCCGATGTCCTGCTCCCCGGCCTG
>CAZUBS010000375.1:0-2687 GCA_964618595.1 uncultured Desulfohalobiaceae bacterium | reverse complement strand
ATGTGGGAATACACTGACAAGGTCAAAGAATACTTTGCCAAGCCCAAAAACGTCGGGTCCATAGAGGATGCGGACGCGGTCGGCGAGGTTGGATCCCTGGCCTGCGGGGATGCCCTCAAGCTTTACTTGAAGATTGACGATCAGGGCACGATCGTCGACGCCAAGTTCCAGACCTTTGGCTGCGCAAGCGCCATTGCCTCCAGCTCGGTTCTCACCGAGCTGGTCAAGGGCAAGAGCGTTGACCAGGCAGCCGGGCTGACCAACAAGGACATTGCCGCGGCCCTGGGCGGGCTTCCCAAGGAAAAGATGCACTGCTCGGTCATGGGTCAGGAAGCCCTTGAAGCGGCCATCAAGGCCTACCGGGGCGAGCATGTTCCAAAGGCCGAGCCCGAAGGGCAGCTGGTCTGCGAGTGCTTCGGCGTCACCGACCAGCAGATCCGCCAGGCCATTTCCGAAAACGACCTCAAGACCGTTGAGGACGTCACCTACTACACCAAGGCCGGGGGTGGCTGCGGCAACTGCATTCCTGACATCGAGGGGCTTCTGGCGGAGTCGCGCGGGGAAACGGTTCCCGTGGAGAAAGCACGGGGCGAATCCGCCCCCCCCATGACCAATCTGAAGCGCATGCGCCTCATCGAAGAGGTCGTTGAAAAGGAAATCCGCCCCGTGCTCCAGGCCGACGGCGGTGACATCGAGCTGGTGGACATCGACAAGACCAAGGTCTTTGTCAGCCTGCGCGGCAAATGCACCAACTGCCCCTCCAGCCAGCTGACCATCAAGAACGGCGTGGAGGCCGTGCTCAGGGACAAGGTGGATCAGGACATTCGCGTCCAGGAAGTGTGAACGAACCTCGAGCCTTCCGGCAGGAGCCCGTTATGAGCACAATTTACATGGACAACAACGCCACCACCATGGTCGACCCCCGGGTGCTGGAGGCCATGCTGCCTTTTTTTTCGGAACGCTACGGCAACCCCTCCAGCATGCACACTTTCGGGGGCGCGGTAGGGTCCCGGCTGTCCGAGGCCCGGGAGCAGGTGGCCGCCGTCCTGGGGGCGACCCCGGGTGAGGTCATCTTCACCTCCAGCGGCACGGAAGGGGACAACACCGCCATCCGGTCCGCCCTGGCAGCACAACCGGACAAGCGTCATATCGTCACCACCAAGGTGGAGCACCCCGCCGTGCTGAGCCTGTGCAAGCACCTGGAAAAACGCGAAGGCTACGAGGTGACCTTCCTGGGGGTTGACGGCCAGGGTAGTCTGGACCTGGACGAGCTCAAGGACAGCCTGCGCCGGGACACCGCCCTGGTCAGCATCATGTGGGCCAACAATGAGACCGGGAACATCTACCCCATCGAGGCAATCGGGGCGCTGGCCCGGGACCGGGGCATCCTGTTCCACACCGATGCGGTCCAGGCCGTGGGCAAGATCCCCATCGACCTCGGGCAACTCCCCGTGGACATGCTCACCCTGTCGGCGCACAAGGTTCACGGCCCCAAGGGCGTGGGAGCTTTGTACGTGCGCAGGAGCGTGCCGTTTCGGCCCTTCATGATCGGAGGGCACCAGGAGCGCAGCAGGCGCGCCGGGACCGAGAACACCCCCGGAATAATCGGGCTGGGCATGGCCTGCGACATCGCCATGTCCTGGCTCGCCCGGGAGGACACCGTCAAGGAGCTGCGCGACACCCTGGAGCAGACACTCCTGCAGGAGGTGCCCAACACCATGCGCAACGGACACCCCACAGACAGGCTGCCCAACACGGCCAACATCTCCTTCAAGTATGTCGAGGGGGAGGCCATCCTGCTCATGCTCGACCAGCTGGGCATCTGCGCCAGCTCCGGCTCGGCCTGCACCTCAGGGAGCCTGGAGCCGTCGCACGTCCTCCGGGCCATGGGCGTGCCCTTCACCTACGCCCACGGCTCGGTCCGCTTCAGCCTGAGCCGCTTCACCACCCGGCAGGAGATCGATTTCGTGACCGCGAACCTGCCCCCGGTCATCGAAACCCTGCGCAAGATCTCTCCGTATTCGGATGCGGATGAGGAAGGAAAAGCCTGCCCAACCGAACACTCCACCGTGTAGACCGACTGAAAATCCGATTATTTCACCCCGTGCCTGGGGCAGATGTCGTTCAGCTCGCAGGCGGGGCACTTGGGGGATCTGGCCGTGCAGACATCCCGGCCGAAAAAGACCAGCAGGTGGTTGACTTCTCCCCACTCCTCGCGGGGAAACAGGAGCATGAGGTCTTTTTCGATCTTGTTCGGGTCGGTGTGCCCTGTCAGCCCCAGCCGGTAGGACAGCCGCTTGACATGAGTGTCCACGGCCAGGCCTTCCTGGATGCCGAAGGCGTTCGAGAGCACGATGTTGGCGGTTTTGCGGGCCACACCGGGCAGTGAGACCAGCCCCTCCATGGTCCGGGGCACCCGGCCGTTGTAGGCTTCCTGGATGCGCCGGGCCGCCAGAACCAGGTTCCTGGCCTTGTTGCGGAAAAATCCGGTGGACCGGATCACCTCCTGCACATCCTCGACTGCTGCACCGGCCAGGGCTGCCGCATCCGGCCAGCGCTCGAAAAAAACCGGGGTGACCCGGTTCACCCGCTCGTCCGTGCACTGGGCTGCGAGCACAGTGGATACCAGAAGCTCCCAGGCATTGCTCCAGGCCAGCTTGCTTCTGGTCCGCGGGTAGCGTTTCTTG
>CAZUBS010000374.1:0-2705 GCA_964618595.1 uncultured Desulfohalobiaceae bacterium | reverse complement strand
CAGCGGGCTGGGATGCAGGGGGTAGACAAAGAACTTGTGCAGCCTCATCCAGAAAGGATCGATGAGGTTTGCCGCCCCAAGCCATTCTGCCGGCAGGTTGCACTTGGGGCAGAAGTGGCTCTCCTCCTTGGGCCTGGAGCTTCCCCGGCTGCGGTCCTGGATACAGGTCGCGCAGTAGAAGGAGTCGCATTCGGGGCAGTACCACTGCGCCTTTTGTGTGGGATGATAGAGACAGGTGTCAGCCACTGCATCTCCCTTGTGTCTGGACCGCCCGGAGCCGATCGTGGCCGGGCCCTATGAAGACCCTTTCAATCCCGGGACCGGAGTTCTTGAGCTCTGTCATCGCTCCCTGCTGTAACGACTCTGGGTGACTTTTGACACGAAATGACACATCCGCCTTCCCGACTTCAAGGAATTTTTTCTCCTCGGAATCCAAAAATGTCATAGTTTTTAATGGCTTGTCGTAATCCTGATTCAACCGACCATCTTTTTGAGAGTCTCCCTGCAGGCGGCATTCCAATCTGCAGCGGGGGCCGCCCCCTTACCCGCCGGGGCCCTTTGTGCTACAAGCCCGGCGTGACGGATTCAAGCAGTCAACCTTCCGGGACATCCCCTGATTCTTCCTCAGGTGGGAACGGTGAGGATACGGCTTCCTCCTTTGGACGCAGCCTCTGGAGCCTGTTCGCCTTTGCCCGGCCATATCGCAAACGGATCGCCGCAGGCATAGCCTGCAGTGCAGTGGCCCGCCTGTTCGACCTTCTGCCCCTGGTCCTGGTGGGGCAGGTCGTGGACACCGTGACCAGGACCTTCCAGGCCGGCGGCCAGCCCCCGGTGCGCGAGTTCGCCTTCTACGGCCTGGCCGTGCTGGCCACCTTCATCGGTCTGGCCTTCTTTCAGAGCTTCAGCAACTATGCCCTGAACGTCGCCGCCCAGGACATCCGCCACGATCTTCGTGTCACCCTGTACAGACACCTCCAAAAGCTCGACCTGGGGTTTTTCGAAAATCGCCAGACCGGCGATGTCATGGCCGTGGTGTCCAATGACGTGGACAACCTGGAGAGCTTCTTCGCCGACACCTCGACCAGCATGGTGCGCATCGTCATCTCAGGGGTGGGCACCTACGCCTTCCTGTTCTGGCTGGACTGGCACCTGGCCCTGCTGCTGCTCCTGCCCCTGCCCTTTGTGGTGGGGGCCATCCGTTTCTTCGCCGTCAAGGTCCAGCCGCAGTACAGGAAGGCCCGCCAGGCCGTGGGCGAGGTCAACGCCATCCTGGAGAACAACATCCAGGGCATTGCCGTGATCCAGGCCTACACCGCCGAGTCCCGGCAGGTGGAGCGCATCTCACGCCAGTCAATCGAGTACCGGAACGCCTCGGTGGCCGCGGCACTGCACCGGGCCCGCTTCATCCCCCTGCTCTACGTCATCGCCGGCTTCTCCTTCGCCCTGCTCATCGGGGTCGGGGGCTGGATGACCTTCACCGGCATCGGGCCCAGCCTGGGCGACTTCACCAGCTTCATCCTCATGGCCTACCGGCTGGTCTTCCCCCTGTTCCTGTTCGGCTTCATCATCAACCAGATCCAGCGCGCCGAGGCCTCGGCCCGCAGGATCAACGAGCTGCTGGACTTAAAGCCGAAGATCGTGGACCAGCCGCACCCCCTGAAGCTCGACCGGGCGCCCGAAACCATCGTCTTCGACAGGGTCGACTTTGCCTACCCGGAACGGGAAAAGGTGCTCGCCGACATCAGCTTCAAGATCGCGCAGGGGCAGGTTCTGGGGGTGGTCGGACCCACCGGTGCGGGCAAGTCAACCCTGGTCAAGCTGCTGCTGCGCTACTACGACCCAGGCAGCGGGAAGATCCTGGTCAATGGGCAGGACCTGTCGCGGCTGCGCCTTGCCGACTATCGCGCCCACATCGGGTATGTTTCCCAGGAGGCCTTCCTCTTCTTCGGAACCGTGGCCGAAAACATCCGGCTGAGCATGCCGGAAGCCTCACACGAGCAGGTCGTGCGCTCCGCCAGGATCGCCGGGGCCAACGAGTTCATCGACAGGCTGCCCCAGGGCTACGACACCATGGTGGGGGAGCGCGGGGTAAAGCTTTCCGGCGGCCAGCGCCAGCGCATCTCCCTGGCCCGGGCCATCCTTCGCGACCCTCCCCTGCTCATCCTGGATGAAGCCACATCCTCCGTGGACACCCGCACCGAGGAGCTCATCCAGCACAACCTGCACAGCTTCAGCAGCGGCCGGATGACCGTGGCCGTGGCCCACCGCCTGTCCACCATCCGCAAGAGCGACGAGATCCTGGTATTCATGGACGGCAGGATCGCTGAACGGGGCACCCACGACAGCCTGCTCAAGCAGAGCGGCATCTACGCCGGCATGTGGAGCGTCCAGAGCGGCGAAACCTGACCAGCACCCCCCAACCCCCAGGCCCACGCTGGTTCGGCCCCCCATCGTCTCTCAGGGACACACAGAAATCATACTCTTGCGGAAGTGCTACCTTTTCTTTCCAGGCTCTGCTATGGGATGGCCAAACCCATCCTGACGGATGAAGGGAGGAAGACATGGACTACGACGAAGGGAGCCTGCCTGTTCATCTCAAGCATGGCGACGTGCTGACCCTGGGCGACGGGACCACCGTAAGCTTCGATACCAACGCCGAGGCCAAGGATGTCTACCTGGGCGGTGACTTTTCACCCGCCGCCCAG
>CAZUBS010000373.1:0-2726 GCA_964618595.1 uncultured Desulfohalobiaceae bacterium | reverse complement strand
CACGAACCACAAGTTGCTGGACAGGGAGAGGAAGGCCAGGGAGAGGAAGTCCACCCGGAGCAGGAAATCGAAGCCAAGCCCCAGGGTGAACCTGACCTGATACTCGAGTCCGTGCGCCAGAAAGCCCCAGCTCATGGCAAAGACGCCAACCACCTTGACCGTGGCCCCGAGCATGTTCAGCACCGAGCGCAGGGTGGAGTGCTCTTCTGAGAGGAAGAAGATCACGATCCCGGTCACCAGTGAGCTGGACAGGACCAGCAGCGGCAGCCAGAGTTCAGCATTCATGGTCCACCCCCGGGGATCGATGACAGGAAGGGCCCTGAGCCGAGAAGGTCGATCAGTTCCTCGGCTTGAAATCCCAGGGCAATCCCGCTCAGAGCCAGCAACAGGGCGGTGATCTCCATGACCTTCGGGACAGGGATGAGGTCGTGCGGCCGTCCCGGAGGACGAAAGGCATGGCCCAGAATGAGAAACACGTAGCCGGCCGTGAGCAGCCCTCCGGCAACGATCACGGGCACCCACCACCATTGGCCGCTGGCCAGGATCGCATTGAGGGTCATCCACTTGGCCACGAAGCCCCCGCTGGGGGGAAGGCCCATCAGGCTCACCCCGGCAAGGCCCAGGGTGAATGTGGTCAGGGGCATGCGGCCTGCGATGAGGTGCAGGCTGCTGATGCGGTCCGTGCCCAGGGCGTAGATGATGTTTCCCACGGCCATGAACAGCGCAGCCTTGGCAACGCCGTGGGCAAAGACCTGGCAGATCCCCCCGGTCCAGGCCTGAAGCTCCCAGTCGCGGGCTTGCCCGGCAATGCCGGACGGCGCTGTCAGGGGGAAAAGCAGGAACAGGTAGCCGATCTGACTCACTGTGGAGTGGGCTACCAGCAGCTTGAGCCGTTTCTGCCTGATGGCCTGCAGGGAGCCCCAGACAATGGCCAGAGCACCCAGAGCACCCAGAAACTGGGCCGCGGGAAAGGTGACCAGGCCCGGGAAGACCCCGAACCAGATCCGCAGCACGAGGTAGTAGGCTCCCTTGATCACCAGGGCGGAGAGGATGGCGCTGACCGGGGCGGCGGCATTGCCGTGGGCTGGGGGAAGCCAGAAATGGAAAGGCAGCAGGGCGGTCTTGATCAGCAACCCGAACAGCATCAACCCGAAGGCGATGATGACCGGAAGGGTTGGAGCAGCAGCCTCACCCAGGGGCCTGATGTCGAGGACCCCGTGGGAGGCGTAGAGAAATGTGACCCCCAGCAGGAAAACCAGGGAGCCGACCATGGCTGCAAGCAGGTAGCGCAAGGATGCACTCAGGGCTGCCGACCTTCGGGACAGGGTGGCCAGGGCCACTGAGGAGAGGCTGGCCACCTCCAGAAGCACGTAGAGATTGAAGACATCCGAAGACAGGTAGAGACCGTGAAGCCCTCCCCAGAGAAACAGCCACAGTGGCCAGAAGTGGTTGCCGGCGGAGGATGTTTCCGTGCGGGCCGTAAAATAGGACCCGGCATACAGGCTGACCATGGCCCCGGTCAGGGACGTCAGGAGCAAAAAAATCAGGCTCAGCCCGTCAGCGTGGACCTCGATCCCCAGCGGCTGCCCCCAGCCGCCCAGGCGATGGTCCAGCCCCGAGGCGTTTCCGCCACGTGAAACGAACCAGGTCGTGACAGCCAGCGTGGCCAGAGCCGTGAGCCTGCCGGCCAGGGCAGTGGCCCGTCCCCTGAGCAAGGTGCAGACCAGGGCCCCGGCAAAAGGCGTCACGACCAGGAGCATGACCATGGCTAGAGGTCTCCCTCGTCAGCGTCTGGTTCGACCAGGTGGGCCCGACCGGTTTTGTGCTGAATTCTTCGCATCAGGGCCAATGCAAAGCCTGTGGCGCTGATGGAGATCACGATCCCTGTAAGCACCATGGCCTGCGGCACCGGGTCGGCGAGCTGGCTGCCGCTGCGCTGAGCCACACTGATCAGCAGCAGAAAGACCCCGCCGGCCATGATGTTCATGCCCATGATCTTGCGCAGCAGGTGCCGACGGGTGAAAAGGCCGTGCAGACCCAGACAGAACAGCAGGATGGCCGTGACGCCGAAGATCGGAAAAGATCCGGGGAGAAAGCTTCCCATGTCCTCACCTCCCTTCAGAGGGGTGCCCCGGTTCGGGCGGGAATGCACCTGCTACTCTTCGATCTCGCACGACGCCTTCTCCTTCATGGGTTGCAGGGCGAGTACCAACCCGGCCATGATGATGCCGATAGACAGGGTCGCGGCCAGCTCCAGGGCAAGGATGCAGGGCTTTGCGTATCCTGGGTGGTAGGTCAGGAAGGGCAGGCCGAGAACCAGGGAAAAGGTTCCAACGAGGAGAAAAGATGTAAAGCCGAAGACGACCAGCACGAGCCACATCTTGTTGGTCAGGAGGGTCAGTGATGGGTAGCCCGCCATCCACAGCAGGATGAAGCCGGCACCCAGGACCACCCCGGATTGGAAGGCTCCCCCGGGGGCGAAGGATCCTGACCAGAGCAGATAGCCCGAGGAAAGGGCCACCAGAGGGAAGAGCCCACCCACCAGGTGCTGCAGGAGCAACGGGGGAGGGGGGGGAGGCTGGATTGACTTCAGGCCTGGGCACTCGCGAATCCCCAGGATTCCCAAAAAGGCGAGCACGAGCACGCCCAACTCCAGCCAGGTGTCGTAGGCCCTGAAATTGAGGAGCACGGCCGATACCGAGTGCTCCAGCCCGGACTTGGGCAGG
>CAZUBS010000372.1:0-2728 GCA_964618595.1 uncultured Desulfohalobiaceae bacterium | reverse complement strand
CCAATGCACCCACATTGTTCATGAACCCCGAGCACAGGGCCACGATTCCGGTCAGCAGGGCAACCTGGACCGTGGGTTTCCCGCTCACACGGGTCAACTGACGCGCCATGAGGTCAACGACCCCGGCATTGAGCAACCCCCGGCTGAGCACGAGCACGGCCGCCACCGTGACCACTGCGGGATGCCCCAGCCCGGCGAAGGTTTCCCCTGGCGGAACGAGGCCGGCAAGGGTGGCGGCCATGAGGCCCATAAGCGCCACTACGTCGTAGCGCCAGCGGTTCCAGGCAAACAGGGCCAGCATTGCCGCCAGGATTGCGAACAAGCTCAGCTGCTCAATGCTCACGTCACCAGCTCCGGTTTCTTTTCCTGCCACCCCGGACCGGGAGGCCGCCACCCTGACAAGCTGACTTGGCGGACTCCTCTGTTTTGTGCCCCCTCTCCTCTGCCCTGCCGCACGATGAAGTCAATCGGGGTGCTTACAGCAGCAGCAGGGCCAGGAGCAGACCGGGGAGCATGGCCGCGGCCATGAACAGGGGAATGCGCATGTTCCTCCTGACTCCAGCGATGAAGGCGAAGAGCACGCCCTTGACCAGGGTGTTGGTCACGCAGGCCAGGACAATGCCCATGGCCGCGACTTCCCCGGAGAGGTCCTTGGTGGCGGAGCGCGCCAGCGAGAGGGTGATGGCATCCACATCCATCAGGCCGGATGCCACTGCAAGCGCGTACACTCCCTGAGGGCCGAACCACTCCTGCACGGCCTCGGACAAAAGGAGCACGACGGCCAGCAGGAGGCTGAACTGCAGGGCCATGCCGAGCTGCAGGGGGTTTTTCACCTCGATGCCCCGGCTTGAGCCCTCCGTGTCCCTTCCGTGTTTCCGCCACAACCAGGCCACGCCGCAGAGCAGCCCGGCAAGCATCGCGGCCAGGGGTATCCAGAGCGGATGCAGCAGGCCGGGATGGACGACCAGGACCTCGACGACCACCCGGACGAACATGATGGACGAGGCCAGGACGACCCCTCCCGCGAACACGGCTGCATGAGCGTGCTGCCGGGCGAAGCGCGCCAGGCTGACCGTGACCGCGGTGGAGGAAACAAGCGCCCCTGCAACGGCTGTCACCAGGGTTCCCATGCGCTTCCCGATCAGCTCCATGGCAAGGTACCCCAGGAAGGAGAGCCCCGAGATGAGGACCACCATCCACCAGATCCAGTAGGGGTTGAGGGCTTGCCACGGGCCATACCCCTGGTTCGGCAGCAAAGGGAGCAGGACCAGCGAGATGATCAGCAGCTTGACCCCTGAATAAAAGTCCTGCGGCTTTATCCTGGACAGCCAGGTGTGCAGGAGCGGCTTGTAACCGAGCAGGGACATGACGATGACCGTGACGACCACCGCGGGGATGGGATGCCCTAGGGTGGCCCATGCGGCCAGGGCAAAGGTCAGCATCATGGCAAAGGCGGTGGTGGCGCCCACGTCCTGGCTTCTGCGCACGCTGAGCATGTGCGCCGCGATGATCAATAAGGAAACCGAGACAAAACCTATCGAGAGGAACCAGCCGTTGATCTCCCGGGAGAGCAGCGCCAGGACACTTCCCAGCAGCCCGATCAGGCTGAAGGTGCGGATTCCGGCAATCCGGCTCCCCTCGGTTTCCTCGCGGCCGCTCCAGCCCCGCTCGATACCGATCAAAAGACCGATGGCCAGCGCCACGAGGAGCTTGAGGGCTGTGTCGTAGGGTTGCTCCATGATGGATTATAGTCCCGGATGCCCGCAGGCTCAGAACAGCGGGGGGCTGTGGTGGACAAAGAGTTGCAGGGGGCTGTCCCCAGAGTTGCGCACACCGTGCTCCTCCCCGGGAGGAACAAAGAGGTAGTCGCCCGCGGAAACGATCTGCCAGCTGTTGTTGAGCAGGGCTTCGCCCTGCCCGGCAAGCACGTAGATGGAGTCGACCTGGAGCTCGTGGACGTGCGTTGGTACAGCAACCCCCGGTGCGATTTCCAGCACGGACACGCCCACCCTGTCCGAGCTGCTGCTGGAAACCAGCACGGCGATCCTGACACCCTCAAATGTGGGGTGGTCCTTAAAAACCCTCTCGGACTCAGGGAAAAACATGGCCTTCACTTCACCCCTCCCTGCCGGAAGAAACACGGAATGCCTCCGGCGTTACCTGGTTGAACACGCCTGTCGCTTCAGGCTACCCAGCCGGCATCAGGAGTCAAGCACAGGACCTTGCATCTTGAACGGCATGTTGCTCCATCCTCAAACCCTTTGGGCAACTGCCCAGGACTCACAGTTTGCGCCAAACCCTGAATTCGGGAAGTCAGCCATGGAAAAAGCTCCCTTCCCGGATTGTGCTGCGACTGGACCGGCACGTGCCCGGCTGGTCTCAGTGCGCACAACCCGGGGGATCCCGAACTGCTCCTGGGATCGGCGACCGTCAATGCATGGTCAGAAAAAGGGGCTCGATGTCCTCCCTGAACGGAGGCTGCCCCTTGGCGAAAACCTGAAGGGTGATCTTGCCCGAGCTGTCCAGCGGCGCCTCCAGGCTGTAGAAACCTTTCGGAAGAGTTTTCCCGCTGGTAAACATGAACTGCCCGTTGGCCAGCACCATGACGTTTGCATGCTGCCCGCCGATTTTCACCTCCCCGCTGACCAGGTACGTGTTGCCTCCAAGAGGGACCGCAGGGGCCTGGTTCACGGACAACTGGCCGCCGTCACCGCCAGGAGGGAGGCTG
>CAZUBS010000371.1:0-2739 GCA_964618595.1 uncultured Desulfohalobiaceae bacterium | reverse complement strand
CTACACATACCTTTTCGGTCCTGTCTCCTCCTCCCGGCTCGGTCGGTCGCTGGGGATCGACCTGCTCGGGGCGAAAATCTGCGATTTCGACTGCCTCTACTGCGAGGTGGGACCCACCCGGGTGCACACCATGGAGCGGAGCCCCTACGTGCCGGCCGCCACAGTGCTGGCCGAGCTCGAGCACTGGCTTGGCCGGGACCACCTCGCCCCGGACCACATCACCCTGGGCGGCATGGGCGAACCCTGCCTGAACAGCGAGATCGATGTGGTCATCACCGGGATCCGCGATCTGGCCCCCGGGGTACCCATCGCGGTCCTGACCAACTCCAGCCTGCTGCACGACCCGGACGTGGTGCACGCCCTGCAGCGCTGCGACGTGGTGTTGCCCTCCATGGACACCCTGGTCCAGAAGGAGCTCGAGCAGCTCAACCGCCCCTGCACCCCCCTGTCCGCATCCGACATGGCCGCAGACCTCCTGGCCTTCAGCACCGGGTACACAGGCAAGATCTTTCTGGAAATCCTGCTCGTCCGGGGCATCAACGACACCGGGCAGAACCAGGCCCTGCTGCGGGACTTCTGCCGGCGGCTCGCACCTGAGCGCATCGACGTGGTCACCATGAGCCGTCCCGGGGCGTACCCTGCGGCCAGGGCTGTTTCCCGGGAAACTCTCCGTGACTGGCAACAGGCTCTTGGCGCCCACTCCCCCATGCCCGGCGCCGTGCGCACCGATGCCGAGCACCGGCACGAAGCATCCGGGGAAGACCTCCCCTCCCTGGTCCTTTCCTCCCTCAGGCGCCGTCCCCAACGGATGGACCAGCTCTCCACAGGGCTCGACACTTCGCAGGGCTCCATTGGGGCGGCCCTTTCGCACTTGGTGCGCCAAGGCGCCGTCCGGGAGAGCATCCGGGACGGGCAGACCTTCTACATGATCAGTGACCAGCTTCGGCCCCCGGCCGATACACCATAAATTTTTCACACGAAGCGAGAAGAGCATGGCCCCACGAAAACGACAGAAGATGTTCATCAGCGTGCTGCCAGGTGAGCAGATCGAGGTGATCCTCACCGAGGACGGCAAGGTTCAGGAGTACTATGTCGAGATGCTGCACCAGACCAAGACCAAGGGCAACATCTACAAAGGCGTCATCCACAACATCGACCCGGCCCTGCAGGCCGCCTTCATCAATTACGGTGCCGAGCGCAACGGCTTTCTCCAGGTCGACGAGGTGCACCCCGAGTACTTCCTCTCGGACATCAAGCCGGGCAAGGGCCACAGGTTCCCCCCCCTGCACAAGGTGCTCAAGCCCAGGCAGGAGGTCCTGGTCCAGGTGGTCAAGGAGCCCACGGGCACGAAAGGTGCCTTTCTGACCACCTACCTGACCCTGCCCGGGCGCTACTTCGTGCTCACCCCAGGCCGCGAGCAGGTGGGCATCTCCCGCAAGATCGACGACGAAAAGGAGCGCAAACGGCTCAAGGACGTCATGGAGGAGCTCAACCTCGAGCCGGGCATCGGGGCCATCCTGCGCACGGTCAGCCTCAAGGAGAGCAAGGCCAACCTGTTCCGGGACATGCAGTTTCTGAAACGGCTCTGGAACGAGGTGCGCAAGCGGGGCGTGTCTGAAAAGGCTCCCGCCCTGATTTACGAGGAAAAGGATCTGGCCTTCCGGGCCGTACGGGACTACCTGACCCAGGACGTGGCCGAGGTCTGGGTCGACCACCCCGAGACCGCCAGTCAGATCAGGGAGTTCGCCTCCCTGGCCTTCCCCCGCAGCAAAAACCTGGTCAAGCAGCACACCGATGCCGACCGGACCCTGTTCGAGCGCTTCAACCTCGTGGCCCAGCTGGAAAAGGTCTACAGCCGGGAGGTCACCCTGCCCAGCGGCGGCCAGATCGTCTTCGACCCCACCGAGGCCCTGACAGCGGTGGACATCAACTCGGGCAAGATCGGCGGGGAAAAGGACTTCAAGGGCATGGCCCTGAAGACCAACGTGGAGGCCGCGCAGGAGATCGCCCAGCAGCTGCGGCTGCGGGATCTGGGCGGGCAGGTGGTCATCGATTTCATCGAGATGCGCGACGCCAGCCACCTCCGGGAGGTGGAGAAGACCCTCAAGACCGCCCTGAAGCAGGACAAGGCCAGGACCACTGTGGGGCGCATCTCCAGGTTCGGCCTTTTGGAGATGGTCCGGCAGCGCATGGGCTCCTCCGCCCTGTCCGTGACCATGGAGACCTGCCCCTGCTGCAACGGCTCCGGCACCAGGCGCAACCTGGAGTGGCAGGCCATGCAGTCACTGAAGAGCCTCTACCGCGAGCTCAAGCACAAGCCCGGCAACGGGCAGGTCGAGATGCGGCTGGAGCAGGACCTGGCCATGTACATCCTGAACCGCAAGCGGGGCAGGCTCAAGAAGCTGGAAGAGGAGTTCGGCAGGGACATCCTGATCCTGCCCATCCTCCCGGAGCCCAGCCTCGGGTAGCAGGCCGTTGAAAAATCCCCGCTGGACTGCGTTGCATCACCTTGGGCAAACCCTCACGTATGAAGAATACGCTTCGGCCTTGCCCAAGGTGATGCGCCTTGCCAGCGTGGTTTTTGAACGGCCTGCAAAGAGGAAAGAATGTTGAAAAATCCCCGCTGGACTGCCCTCCGTCAAATGAAGGAGGGCACGTGTAACGTGCCCCTACAAAAATTCGGGAAAGGGAGCCGGGATGGCGTTTTCTTAATTTTTGCCTTTTTGATCTTCTGCCTTT
>CAZUBS010000370.1:0-2741 GCA_964618595.1 uncultured Desulfohalobiaceae bacterium | reverse complement strand
GAGAACAAGGTCTTCCAGATCAACTCGGTGATCGAGACCGGCCGCAAGTACGGCATGCAGTCCATGGACGACGCCATCATGGGACTGCTCAAGAAGGGGATCATCGATCCGACCAGCGCCTACAACAAGGCCGTGAACAAGTCCAAGTTCCGGGACTTTCTGTCCGAACAGCCCGAAGACTTCACCGAGGTGTAGACCATGCAGCGGGCACAGCTCGACCACATCATCAGCCAGGTTCTCGATTTTGCCGGAGACACCTCCGACATCCTCTTCACTGCGGGCAAGCCGGTCCAGGCCGAGGTGCACGGCGAGCTCTACGACGTGCCCCTGAGACCCAAGCTGGGCAAGCTGCTGCCTTTTCAGACCGAGTCGATCGCCATGAGCCTCATGGGACGCGCCACCAGGCTCTACAGGGATCATGTCGACCGGGGGTCCTGCGACCTGTCCTATGCGGTGGCCGGGAAAGGCCGGTTCAGGGTCAACGTGTTCAGCCAGCGGGGGACCATGGCCGTGGTCATGCGCCGGCTGCCCGACTCCATCCCCTCCTTCAAGGAACTCGGGCTCCCGGACGTTTTCAAGGAGATCGTGCACGAGAAGTACGGCCTGGTCCTGGTCACCGGGGCCACCGGCACCGGAAAGACCACCTCCCTGGCCTCGCTCATCGACGCCATCAACTCGCGCCACCGCAAGCATGTCATCACCCTCGAGGACCCTGTGGAGTACAGGCACCACCACAAGGAGGGAACCGTCAACCAGCGGGAGCTGGGCGAAGACTTCGACACCTTTGCGTCGGGTCTGCGCTCGGCACTGCGCCAGGCCCCCAAGGTCATCCTGGTGGGCGAGCTCCGGGACAGGGAGACAGTGACCATAGCCCTTGAGGCCGCTGAAACAGGCCACCTGGTGCTGGGCACCCTGCACACTGCGGACACAGGGCAGACCATCAACCGCATCATCGGCATGTTCGAGCTCAACGAGGAGCGACTGGTCAGGGGGCGTCTGGGGGAGAGCCTCAAGTACGTCATCTCCCAGCGCCTGATGCCCAAGATCGGGGTGGGGCGGGTGGCCTGTTTCGAGGTCATGCGCAACAACCTGCGCATCAGGGAGCTGATCCTGAATGGAGAATCAGAGGAAAAAACCTTTTACGGTGTCGTGGAGACAAGCAGCGCCTTCAACATGTTCACCTTTGATCAGCACTTGGCTGACTTGTTTCAGAAGGGTATCATCACTGCCGAGACGGCCATGCTCAACGCATCGGACAAATCCAAGCTGGGCAAGGCCATAGACAGGATCAAGTCAGAGCGTGGAGAAAAGGTAACGGATATCGGGCAGCTCGAAGTGGACTGGGACTACGAGAAAGGGTAGCACTCCGTTGCAGCTTCAGGCAACGTCTCACCCGGCCCATCACTGAGATTTGCTTTTCAGGACGGGTATACCAGCTCAGGAGTGTGGTATGCAGATCACCTGCAAAGAGTGCAACAAGAACATCGACCTCCCGGACAGCAAGGTGCCGGAGGTGCCCACGTTCAGCGTCAAGTGTCCCCACTGCGGCCAGAAGACCCGGGTGGACCGAAAGTCCGGGAAAAGCGCCCCTCAGGCCGCGCCCCGTCCTCAAAGTTCCAGCACATCAAATCCCACTGAGCCGGAGATCTATCCCCCCGAGGCTCAGGTGGTTTTCATCTACTCCAAGAACGCGAGCTGGAAAACCCAGCTGGAGCAGTACTTCAGAAAAAAGGGGGGTTTTGTCAGTTCTGCCGGTGACAGCGAGGGGGGCGTGCGCAAGCTGCAGCTCAACCGCTATGACACCATCATGCTCGAAGACAGCGAGGAGACCGTGCCCATGCAGCGGGAGATCAACTCCTGGCCCGGGATCAAACGCCGGGATGTCAACTACCTGCTCATCGGTGACAAGGCCAGGTCGTTCGATCCGCAAGAGGCTTTCGTGCGGGGGGTGAACACCTACCTGAACCAGGGGGACATGGGAGAGGCCGTGGAGCTGATCGTCAAGTGCGAGGCCCGATTTGATCAGCGCAATGCGCTTTGGTATCTGATGAAGGAACAGGCTGAATGACCAGGCTGGTGAGCCGTGAGCTGCAGTGCAGGCTGCAAAGCTGCCTGCAGGCTGTTCTTGACCTGGAGCCAGAGCTCATGAACCATGGCATGGGAACGCTTATGATCGATGAGTTCGAGGTGTTGCGGGAGCTGATCGACCGGCTGTCCGCCATTGCCGTTGTCGAGCAGGAGGTGCGCAAGGTGGAGGAGGCCACCTCGATTTTTCTCGACGAGCTGCAGATCCCGCTCAAAGACCTTCACAGCTTCAGGAGCGGGCTGCTCCAGTGAGGTGGGTGGCATGAGGCTCTGGCGCTGGGTGGTGGTCTTTTTTCTGATGCTTGACATCCTGCTTTTGGTACAGCTCCTGGGAAACGGGTACGGCTTTTTCAAGTATGTGGAGCTCAAAGAGCACAAGCGGGGGGTCGAGGCACGGATCTCCCAGGTGGAGCAGGGCAACCAGCGCCTGAGCCGGGAGATCCGCCTGCTCAAATCCGACCGGGAAACCCTGGCGCAGGTGATTCGCTCGGAGATGCATTGCCTGGGACCTGGGGAAACAATGTACCTGTTCACCCGTCCCTGAGCGCGGATGCCAAACGCACGGCGGTTCTTTTCCACGCCAGGCATGCCTCAGGGGAAACTCAGTGCGGATGATCCGGCCTTTGGTGGGCGCAGGCGGCTGAAGGCCGGTCCGG
>CAZUBS010000369.1:0-2744 GCA_964618595.1 uncultured Desulfohalobiaceae bacterium | reverse complement strand
AATCACGGTTGGCCGGGCCGTAGAAGCACAACTCAGAGGACCTCAACAAGGCCAGGGGCGGGCCCCTGAGGAGCGGGAAGTGCAGGGAGAAGTTGGTCGCGGAGATGATCATGGACAGGATGACCGGCGATTCGATGTACAGGCTGTTGTAGGGGGCCACCGAGGCATTCGTCGTGGAGAAGCCGCCCGTGGCCATGGTGCCGAAGGTGTGGCAGAGGGCCTCGAACAGGTCCATGCCGCCGAACATGAGCAGCAGGGTCTCCAGCAGGGAAAAGAGCAGGTAGACCTTCCAGAGCAGCATGGCCGTGTCCCTGATGCGGGGGCGGAGCTTGTCCACCACCGGCCCGGGCACCTCGGCCTTGTAGAGCTGCATGCCGCCGACACCGAGAAAGGGCAGGATGGCCAGGGAGAGCACGATGATGCCCATCCCCCCCAGCCACTGGGTCAGGCTGCGCCACATGAGCAGCCCCCTGGGCACGATCTCGATGTCGGTCATGACCGAGGCACCTGTGGTGGTGAACCCGGACACGGCCTCGAAAAAGCAGTCGGTGTAGCCTGCAAAGGTCCCGGCCAGATAAAAGGGCAGCGCTCCGAACAGACCCGCCGACAGCCATCCCAGGGCCACGATGGCCATGCCTTCCCGGTGGTTCACGGTCTGGACCTTCTTCTTGCGCAGCAGCAGGTGCATGACCAGCCCCGCGCCCGTGGTCAGCAGCAGCGAGAGCAGGATCGGCCGGAGGCTTCCATCCCGGTAATAGAGGGAGAAGCACAGGGGCAGGGCCATGGACAGGCCCACGCAGAGGATGATCACTCCCACCACGTGGAAGGTGTATCCCCAGCGCATCTAGATGTTCTCCAGCTTCATCATCAACGAGGACTCGAGCCTGGGGATGTTCTTGCGCGTGGAGAAAAGCACAAACCTGTCCCCGGGTTGAATGACGCTGTCGCCGGTTGGAATGATCACCTCCTGACCCCGGATGATGCTCAGCACCAGGGAACCCTTGGGCAGCCCCAGCTCCTTGATCGGCCTGCCCACCACGGCGGAGCCCTCCTCGGCCAGGGCCTCCAGGGCCTCTGCCTGGTCCTTGATGGAGATGGCGGTGATGATGTTTCCCCGCCGGATGTGCTGCAGGATGGAGTTGACCGCCGACATCCTGGGGCTGACCGTGTGCTGGATGCCGATGGCCCTGACCAGGGGCAGGTAGGCGAACTTGTTGATGCGGTTGATGACCATTCCCGCCCCCAGCTTCTTGGCCAGCAGGGTGCACAGGATGTTCTTTTCCTCGTCGCTGGTCAGGGCCACCACAACGTCCATGTCCTGGATATTCTCCTCCAGGAGCAGCTCTTGGTCAGTCCCGTCCCCGTGCAGAACCACTGTGGTGTTCAGCTGCTCGGCCAGAAACTCGCAGCGGTCACGGTCCTTCTCGATCAGCTTGGCGTGGATGCCCATCCGCTCCAGGGATCTGGCGAACTTGAGCCCGATATTGCCGCCCCCGATGACCAGGACGTTGCGCAGCTCGAGCCGGGCATGGCCGAACCGCTTCAGGATGTCCAGCACATCCCTCTTCTCGCACACGAAGTAGATGATGTCCCCAGGCTGGATGGTATCCAGCCCGGTGGGGATGATCAGCTCCTCGTCCCTCACGATGGCAGCCACGATGATGTGGCTGAACCCCATGGTCTCCCGGAACCTGATCAGCGGGGTCCCTGACAGATCACTGTGCTCCTCTATCTGCACCCCGACCAGCTTGAGACGGCCCTCTGAAAAATCCGAGATTTCCAGGGCCCCGGGGGCGAGCATCAGCCCCTCGATGGACCTGATGACCTCGTCCTCGGGGTTGATGACCCGGTCGATGTGCATGTCCCTGGTCAGGATTTCCTGGTAGCTGAGGTAGTCGGGGTTGCGGATCCTGGCCAGCTTGGTCAGCCCGTGGCTGAGGATGTCGGCAAATGTGCAGGCGATGAGGTTGATCTCGTCGCTGTCCGTGACCGCGAGCAGGATCTGGGCCTCTTTGATCCCGGCC
Source organism: uncultured Desulfohalobiaceae bacterium (assembly GCA_964618595.1). Classification (GTDB taxonomy): domain Bacteria; phylum Desulfobacterota; class Desulfovibrionia; order Desulfovibrionales; family CAZUBS01; genus CAZUBS01. The sequence continues at coordinate 720 of CAZUBS010000369.1, read as the reverse complement.
TGCTCGAGGATTCTCGGGCTGCTCCCCGACCCCTGGACCGTCTGCACGTCCAGCAGCTCGGCGATCCTGGCCAGCACAGCCTCGTCCCTGTCGATGACCACCACGTCCTTGGCTTCGGTGGCCAGCCGCTGGGCGATGTGAAAGCCCACTTCACCGGCACCGACGATGACAATGCGCATTGCGCCCCCTGTTGAACGTCCGTCTTCCGACTTCGAACTTCGAGCTTTTATGCTTCCCGCCCCTTAAGCCATGCGCAGCAAGGTTGGCAAATAGCTCACTCGCCGATGATCTTGACCAGGACCCGCTTGCGACGCCGCCCGTCAAACTCCCCGTAGAAGATCCTTTCCCAGGTCCCCAGGTCCAGGCGCCCGCCGGTGACGGCCACCACCACCTCCCGGCCCATGACCTGCCGCTTCATATGGGCATCGGCATTGTCTTCCCCGACATTGTGCCTGTACTGGCTGACCGGCTCGTGCGGGGCCAGCTTCTCCAGCCATACCTCGTAATCGTGGTGCAGCCCGGACTCGTCGTCATTGATGAACACCGAGGCCGTAATGTGCATGGCATTGACCAGCACCAGCCCCTCTGTCACACCGCTCTGCCCGAGGCACTCCTCGACCTGTGCGGTGATGTTGATGAACGCCCGCCTGGTGGGCACCTCGAACCACAGCTCCCTGCGATAGCTCTTCATGTTGCTCTCCCCTGAAGGACATGCCGGAC
>CAZUBS010000368.1:0-2745 GCA_964618595.1 uncultured Desulfohalobiaceae bacterium | reverse complement strand
GACGCCCTGCTCAACGTGGTCTGGTTCAAGTCCAGCCAGTGGCAGGGCGGGGGGACGGGACCGGACGGGCTCGACCAGGGCCAGCATGTGGTCTGTGCCGGCAGGCTGGCCGTGTACCCGCCGCGCGGGACCTATCAGCTCATTGCCGAGTACGTGCAGGAGCAGGGTCTGGGTCGGCTGTTCCTCGAGTTCGAGGCCCTGAAGAAGCGGCTCTCCGAGGAAGGCCTCTTTGCAGCCGCCCTCAAGCGGCCCCTCCCGCGCCGTCCGGTCCGGGTCGGTGTGGTCACCGCCCCGGGGGGGGCGGCGGTGCGCGATTTTCTCAGGCTGGCCGATTCCCGGGGGTGCGGGGCACGGATCAGGATCTACCCCAGCCTGATGCAGGGGGAGGGGGCCGGGGACAACGTGGTCCTTTCCCTGGAGCAGGCCAACCTGGAGGCCTGGGCCGAGGTCCTGGTGCTCATCAGGGGGGGCGGTTCCCTGGAGGACCTCTGGACCTTCAACACCGAGGAGGTGGCCCGGGCGGTCAGGGCCTCGGCCATCCCCGTGGTTTCGGGCATCGGGCACGAGGTGGACACCACCATCACCGACCTGGCGGCTGACGTGCGGGCCTCCACGCCGAGCCACGTTGCCCAGCTGCTGTGGCCGGAACGGGTGCAGCTGGTCCAGGAGGTGGACGAGCTGGAGGGCCGGCTGCGGACGGTGTTCCGGGCCGTGTTGGAAAAACGCGGGGCACGGCTCGAGACAATGACCCGGGCTCTGCGATGGTTTGCGCCCGACAGGAAGCTGACCAGGGCCGGGCACCACCTGGAGGGCGTGGCCCGCCGGCTGTGCCGCGGCGGTCTCGCCGTGGTGTCGGGCCGCGAAGCGCGGCTTGGGGCGGCAACGTCCTCCCTGCTGCGCTCATCGCCGGAGACCGGTCAGGAGTGGGCCAAGCGGCACCTGAAAAGCACCGTGCAGCGGCTGCACAGGGCCACGAACGCCTTTGCGGCCCATTACGGGCACTGCCTCGACCGGGCCGAATCATCCCTGATGGGCCTCGACCCGGACCTGCCGCTGCAGCGCGGCTACGGCCTGGTCAGAAAGAGTGCCGACAACAGCCTGGTGCGGGACCCGGCACAGGTGGCCCCGGGTGACCTCCTGGACATCACGGTCCGGGCTGGATCGCTAACGGCCCGTGTCAGTGGGGAGGGTCAGGCCCGGAAAGGGGCTGACCGGGATGGGCAGACAGGGTAGTGTGGTGGAAAATATTTTTCCAAAAAGACCGGGCGGTCTCAGCACCCAGTGCGGGATTGTGACAGGCTGATCACGGATCATGCCGGGAGAAGCAGGAATGGACACCAGGGACGCTGATTTCGAGACCAGGCTGAAGCGGCTGGAGGACATCGTGGCCCAGCTCGAGGATGCGGATCTCCCGCTCGAGAAGGGGGTTGATCTGTTCAAGGAGGGAGCGGAGCTGGCCAAAACCTGCCGGCGCCAGCTCGAGCAGGCCAAAAACCAGGTCCAGGTCTACGTCAAGGGGGTTCTCGAGGACTTCGAGCTGGAGCCGCCCCAGTCAGATGCCGAAGAGGAAGAGGATGCGGGATCGCCTGAAGACCTGTAGCGCCCTGGTGGAGCGGGGCCTGTCGACCCTGCTCCGGGAGGCCTCCATACCGCCCCGCCTGGCCGAGGCCATGCGCTACAGCCTCCTGGCCGGGGGCAAGCGGATCCGCCCGGTGCTGTGCCTGATGTGGTCCAGGATGCTTGGCACCGATCTGGATACGGTGCTCCCGTTTGCCTGCGGCCTGGAATGCATCCACACCTACTCGTTGATCCACGACGACCTTCCGGCCATGGACGACGACGCCCTGCGCCGGGGCAAGCCCACCAGCCACGTGGCCCACGGCGAGGCCCTGGCGATCCTGTCCGGGGACGGTTTGCTCACCGAGGCCTTTTTCCTGATGCTCTCTGTCGATCTCGAGCCCGGCCTGGTGCTCCGGGCGGCCAGAGAGGTAGCCCGGGCCGCGGGTCCGGCCGGCATGGTCGGGGGGCAGGTCCTGGACATGGAGCTGACCGGAAGCGGTTCACGGGACCTCAAGGGCCTCAGGAGGATGCACGCCCTGAAGACCGGGGCGTTGATCAGGAGCGCCTGCCTGTCGGGGGCCATCCTGGCGGGTGCGGACTCCGGGTTGGAGGAGCGTGCAACAAGGTATGGCGAGGCCATAGGGCTGGCCTTTCAGGTGGTGGACGACATCCTGGACGTGGTGGGGGACGAACGGGTGACCGGCAAGCCCGTGGGCAGCGACAGTGGGCAGGGCAAGGTCACCTACCCCGTCCTGCTGGGGCTTGATCAGAGCCGGGATCTGGCCCGTTCCCTGATGCAAGAGGCACAGGAAGCCCTGACCGGGATAAAGGGCCCGGAAAAGGACTTTCTCCATGATCTGGCCAGATATATCATCGACCGCATGGAATAGCGGACAGGCCGTTGAAAAATCCCCGCTGGTCGGCGTTGCTTCATCAAAGGCAAACCCTCACGTATGCAGAATACGCTTCGGCCTTTCCTTTGATGAAGCGCCCATGCCACGGCGAAGCCAAAGCGAAGCCAGGGTTGCCAGCGTGGTTTTTGAACGGCCTGCAAAGAGAAAGACGTTGAAAAATCCCCGCTGGAACTTCAAGCTTCGAGCTTCTTCAACGCCATGAGCACCCAGAAAGTAACTCCCATGGTGGAGCAATACCTGCGCATCAAGGAAGAGAACAAGGATGCCCTGC
>CAZUBS010000367.1:0-2753 GCA_964618595.1 uncultured Desulfohalobiaceae bacterium | reverse complement strand
CACAAATCAAGGGCAGAGATTCTTGAAAACCAGCGTATTCTACTCAATACCTCGAAGAACCCAAACAAATCATCGAAAGCTGCCCCGCAAGCTCCATTTCCGGCAATTTCTTCCCTCTCCTCGACGCATCCCTGTTCAGCGGGTAGAGTGATTCGTGTGCTCCTGTCTTGTCAGCCGGTCGCTTTTTTGGCACTGGCTCCGAAACGGTCAAAGGAGTGAACATGGACCTTCTGCCCATCCGACGTGCCCTGGTCAGCGTCACCGACAAGACCTCGCTGGTGGACCTGTGTGCCTTTCTGCACCGGGGCGGAGTCGAGCTGGTCTCCACCGGGGGGACCAGGAAGGCATTGCTCGATGCGGGAATGCCCGTGGTTTCAGTCAGTGATGTGACCGGCTGCCCCGAGATTCTCGGCGGCCGGGTCAAGACGCTGCACCCCCACATCCATGCCGCCGTGCTGGCGGACAAGGACGCCCCCGTCCACATGGCCACCCTCAAAGGCTTGGGCATCACGCCTTTTGACCTGGTCTGCGTGAACCTCTACGACTTTGCCCGGGCCGCTGCCAGGGGGCTGGCGCTCAGGCAGGCGGTGGAGGAGATCGACATCGGCGGCCCCACCCTGCTCAGGGGCGCGGCCAAGAACTTCCACAGCGTGGCCGTGGTTCCCGGACCGGAGCACTACCCTGACCTGATATCCGAGCTTACATCCAATGCTTTTCGCCTGGGGCTGGACTTCAGGCGCCGGCTGGCCGCAACAGCCTTTGAACAGGTTTCGCGCTACGACAGCCTGGTGGCCGGGTATCTTGCTTCGGGGGCGGCGTCGTGACGGCGGGCTGGAGTGCCAGGCTGCAACCAGCGGGGGGAGTGCCATCCCCAAGGTGAGAGGGAACACCGCAGGGCTCAAGCCCGGCCAGCTCAAGGCCTTGAACCACCTGTACCGGCGCCGCTTTCCGCACCAGGGGGGCTACACCAGGGCGCAAGCCATGGAGCTGGCCTCTTTCTCCGCAGAGACCGGGCGTCAGGTCGGCGTGCTCATCGACCGCCAGGACCGCCCCTTTCTGGTGCTGGTGGGCGAGCCGGGCCGGATTGTCATCCCTGATCTGGGCAGGCTCCGTCAAAGTTCCGGCAGATTGCGCGGGCTGCGCCTGCTGCACACACACCTGGGCTCGGAGGGCCTGTCCCAGGAGGACCTCATGGACATGGTCTTCCTGCGGCTGGACTCGGTCACCAGCCTGTCCGTGGACAAGACCGGTTCCCCGCGCAAGGTCCAGTGGGCGCACATCATGCCGCCAAATCCCGAGAACCGCCCATACCAGGTCTCCCGGCTCATGGACTGGGACCGGCTCGATGTGGACTTCACGGCCCAGGTCGAGGCCCTGGAGGAGGAGCTGGGACGCCAGACCCGGGTGGTGGACCTGGAGGCCGAGGAGGACCGGGCCCTCCTGATCAGCGTGGGCACGGAGCCCAAGGTCGTGCAGGAGCGTTCCCTGGAGGAGCTTTCCGCCCTGGCCCGGACCGCCGGGGTCGAGGTGGCGGGCACCCTGACCCAGCGGGTGAACAGGGTCAACCCGGTGACCATCCTGGGCAAGGGCAAGCTGGCCGAGCTCGAGGTGCTGGCCCTGCAGGCCGGTGCCAGCCTGCTCATCTTCGACCGGGAGCTCACCCCCGGGCAGATGCGCAACCTGGCCGAGGTCACGGAGCGCAGGGTACTGGACCGTACCCAGCTCATCCTGGACATCTTTGCCCAGCACGCCACCAGCAGGGCCGGCCGGCTGCAGGTGGAGATGGCCCAGCTGCGCTACACCCTGCCCAGGCTGGTCGGCAGGAACAGGGCCCTGAGCCGGCTGGCCGGAGGCATTGGCGGAAGAGGGCCGGGAGAGACCAAGCTGGAGCTGGACCGCCGCCGGATCAGGGACAGCATCACCCGCATCAAGTCCGAGCTGGAGGAGGTGCGCCGGCAGCGCGAGGCCACCAGGGCCAGGCGGGCCGGTGCGGGGCTGCCCGTGGTGGCCCTGGTGGGGTACACCAACGCGGGCAAGTCCAGCCTGCTCAACGCCCTGACCAAAAGCAGCGTGGTGGCGGAGGACAAGCTCTTCGCCACCCTGGACCCCACCAGCCGCAGGCTGCGCTTTCCTGAGGAGCGGGAGTGCATCCTCACGGACACGGTGGGGTTCATCAGGCGGCTGCCCAAGGAGCTCGAGCAGGCCTTCCTGGCCACCCTGGAGGAGCTCGACGTGGCCGATGTCCTGATCCACGTGGCCGATGCCAGCCACCCGGACCTGGAGCTTCAGGTGGGGTCGGTGGAGGAGATACTCGCAAGGATGGAGCTGGACGAGGTTCCCAGGATCCTGGCTCTGAACAAGTGGGACCTGGTGGACCGGGAATCCCGGACCATGCTCCGCAACAGCTATCCGCAGGGTGTCCCTGTCAGCGCCCTGTCCCGGTCCAGCCTTACGCCCCTGGTTACGGCCATCCTCCAGCACCTGCCCGCCTCGATGGCCGAATGATCAAACCCCGCTACCCATTGGCAGGCCGTCCTTCCAATTTCCAGCGCAGGACCTTTTCCCTTGGAGTCATTGTCTCGTCTCAAAGTTTCCGCCTGACCGGGCGGGTCATTCTTCCTGGTCTTTTTTTCGGACCGGGTGGCCGCCGAACTGGTTGCGAAGGGCCGCGAGCACGCGGTCGGCAAAGCTGTTTGTTTCGCGGGAGCGGAAGCGCTCCATGAGGGAGAGGGTGATCACCGGGGCGGACACGG
>CAZUBS010000366.1:0-2755 GCA_964618595.1 uncultured Desulfohalobiaceae bacterium | reverse complement strand
CCGCGGGCATGCCCTTGCCCGAGATGTCACCCACGGCTACGGCGATACGTTCACTGTCCAGGGCAAGAACGTCATAGAAGTCGCCCCCCACCTGTGTAGCCGGCTGCATCAGAGCCGAGACCTCCACCTGGGGATGATTTGGCAGAAAGGGATCATTTTGCGGCAGCAAGCTGGCCTGGATGCGTCCTGCATATTCCAGCTCCCTTTGCAGGATCTGGTAGTGCATCCTGGTCTTCATTGAGGTGACCACCTGGTCGTTGATGGCCCGCATGCGCTGGACCAGTACCTGAAACAGATGCTGCAGCACGCCCGGAATGACCACAAACCGTTCCCAGAAGACCTTTTCCGACATGACCAGCAGCGTGCTGGGCTGCTGGCCGATCACCCAGGCAGTAGTAGGACACTGCTCGATAATGGACATCTCTCCAACACACTCTCCGGCCTCGACCATCATGGAGTCGGCCGAGTCCTCGGCATCCAGGTGGACCTCCAGGCGTCCGGACAGAAGCAGGTACAGGCAATGGTTCTCCTCCCCGGGACGGATCAGGACCTCTCCCGAAGGAATGCAGAGAATGTCCATGTCCTTGACCAGGTCCTGCAGGGCCTGCTGCGAGAGCTGCCTGAAAAAAGGTAGCTGCAACAACTGCTCCTCAGCAAAGCAGGGATACCTTTGGCGCAGGGAGGTAAAAAATGAAGACCTGCAAGCGCACATATTCGATCAGCTCCTGGATGCACCGGCTGCATACCGGGAAGTTGGGCTGGTACATCTTTGCTCCTTCCATAACACCAAAGCAGGGGATAGCAAAAGGCAATCTGATTCTGATCCCTGGCCCACTTCCGCTCCTTGATGTACCGGGCCCTGTGAGAGTGTGTGCCCCTGCGAAACCTCTCATGAGAACAACGCGGCCCTTTCAGCATCAGGGACCTGACTGACCGGTCCCTGCCCCCCGGGACTGAGCTTCTTGGCCTTCTGGCAAATGTATTACAAGATGTGTATGGTGCCGCCCGCATGAGCAAGGACAAGCTTTACAACAGCCTCATCCGCCTGCTGGCACTGGTGCGCGAGGTCAAGACCGACTCCGGGCACACTGTGGAAAGCCTTTACACCAAGCTCGGCGTGAGCAAGTCCCAGCTCTACCGGGACAAGGCCAGGCTGGCCCAGATCGGGTTCGTGTTCAACTTCGACCGAGGGGCCGGCAGGTTCGTCATCGAGAAGGACTGCTTCCTGCCCGTGGAAGGGGTGCCGGACCATGAGCTGCTGGCCCTGATCCTGGCCGCCCAGCAGCTGGCCGGGTCGGGCGAGTTCCTCATGGCCGGCCGGGCCCGGGAGGGGGCCCGCAAGCTAGCATCCAGGCTGGACGGCAACCTGCTCAGCGCCTGCCGCGAGCTGTTCGCCGCCACCTCGCCCGGCAACAACGACCTCGAGGGGCAGGAGGTGTTGGACGCTTTGCAGGAGGCCATTGCCGACAAGAAGCGGGTCACCATCACCTACCGGAAAATCGGCATGGAGCCCGAGCAGTACGACGTCGACCCCTACACCCTGTTCTTCCAGGCCAGCCTGCTCTACCTGGACGCCTACTCCCTCAAGGCCAAGGAGGTCCGCACCTTCCGGGTCAGCCGCATCCAGGCCGTGGAGCCCACCGACATCCACTACGGCAAGACCAGGCCCTACGACCACGCCACCCGCTACCGCGACGCCTTCGGCATCTTCACAGACGCCACCCCCCAGCGGGTGACCCTGCGCTTCACCCGCAAGGTCCGCCCCTACATCGAGGAGGTCCGCTGGCACTCCTCCCAGACCATCGAACCCCAGCCGGACGGCTCCATCATCTTCACCGTGGAGGTCTCCGAACCCCGCGAAGTCCTCTGGTGGGCCCTCAAGTGGGGCGACCAGGCCGAGATCCTGGAGCCGGACTGGCTGCGCGAGGAGACCAGGCAGACGCTGGAGCGCATGCTCAGGATGTACGGGAAAGGCTGAAAGGCTGTTGCCCACGAATCTGCACGAATAGGCGCGAAGGGAAGGCTGGAGAGGAATCGGTTGCTGCCGCAGGAAACCTCGCGGCATCAGTCGAGGCGCCCGGCCTGCGGCGCTTTTGGTTTTTGCTTTCCATCTTTGGTTCTTTGCCTTTGGGCCTTGCTGCGGTCCTCGGCAGGCTCGGAGGGAGCCTTTGTGGAATCGGCGGGGTTCAGTACATTGCAATGGCTCAGCCGGGATGCATCTGCCAGCACCAAGCCCTTCCGATTCCACCCGCAGGGTCTGACGAAAAAAGGACCGCTGCGGCCCCCAGGCCCTTTGTTGCCTACTTATTAGGGCCAGCAAATAAGTAGGTCGTCCCTCAGGGACGAAACCCTGCCGCTCATGCCTTTCTCCAGAATGGAAGCAACACGATGACGGAATCCACACCATGACCCTGCGCGACCGCATCCTCGGTTGTCTTCCTTGGGCCGTGCCAACAGCTCTGTGGCATCTCTTTCCCCTTGCGGGGTTGTCTGGTAGTGATCCAATTGAGATATGACCTTGTGGAGGGCTCCCTATGTCAGCCGGAACACTCACCCCGGCAGAACGCAAACACATCCTGACCATCGCCCGGTCGCACGGCGCCCGCCGGGTGCTGCTCTTCGGCTCCTATGCCAGAGAAACAGCCAAGGCGGACAGCGACCTGGACCTCCTGGTCGAGATCGAACCGGATCGCTCCCTTTTGGACCTCATCGCCATCAAGCAGGACATCGAGGACGTCCTGGGCATCAATGTTGA
>CAZUBS010000365.1:0-2781 GCA_964618595.1 uncultured Desulfohalobiaceae bacterium | reverse complement strand
GAGGTGCGTTTCAGGAAGCCGCACTGGATGAGGTAGGGCTCGTAGATCTCCTCCAGGGTGCGCACCTCCTCGGAGCAGGCCACGGCTATGGTCTTGACCCCGACGGGACCCCCGCCGAACTGCTCCACGAGGCAGGAGAGGATCTTGCGGTCCATCTGGTCCAGGCCGAGCTGGTCCACGTCCAGGCGTTGCAGGGCCAGATGGGCGGCCTGCGCGTCCACCACCTCAGTGCCCTGGACCATGGCGAAGTCGCGCACCCGCCGAAGCAGCCTGTTGGCGATGCGGGGCGTGCCCCGGGAACGCTTGCCCACTTCCAGGGCACCATCCGGGGTGATCCGGATGTTCAGAATGCCGGCCGCGCGCAGCACGATCCTGGCCAGCTCCTCGGGCTGGTAGAAGTCCAGCCGGAAGATGACCCCGAACCTGTCCCTGAGGGGCGAGGTCAGCAACCCGATCCGGGTGGTGGCCCCGACCAGGGTGAAGGGCTCCAGGTCGATCTTCACCGACCTGGCCCCGGGGCCCTGGCCGATGACCAGATCCAGCTTGAAGTCCTCCAGGGCCGGGTAGAGGATCTCCTCCACCGTGGCCGGCATGCGGTGGATCTCGTCCACGAAGAGCACGTCGTGCTCGTTCAGGTTGGTCAGGATGGCCGCCAGGTCCCCGCTGCGCTCCATGACCGGGCCCGAGGTGGAGACCATGTTCACCCCCAGCTCCCCGGCGATGATCTGGGCCAGGGTGGTCTTGCCGAGGCCGGGGTTGCCGTAGAGCAGGGTGTGGTCGATGGCCTGGCCGCGCTCCCTGGCCGACTGGAGGAAGACCCGGAGGTTGGAGCGGATGTCGTCCTGGCCGATGAACTCGTCCAGGGTCCGGGGGCGGACCGGCTCCTCCGCGACTCGGGCTCCTCGCATGGTCATGAACGTAATCCGGCTATGGTTTTGAGCGTGGCCCGGATGGCCTCCCCGGTCCCCAGTTCAGGGTCGTCCTCCAGGACCTTTCCCAGCAGGTTCCTGACTTCCAGGTCGTCATAGCCCAGATTGACCAGGGCGGCCAGGGCGTCGGCATAGACCGTCCCGGGGCGGTCCCCTTCCGGGCGCACCGAGCCCACTGCACCCGTATCCTGAAAGTTGAAGCGGTCCTTGAGCTCCCAGAGGATGCGCTTGGCCGACTTGGGCCCGACACCGTGCACCCGGCTCATGGCCTTGACATCCTCACGCAGCACCACGTCGGCCAGGGCGGCCGGCTCATACTCGGCCAGGATGGCCGAAGCGGTCTTGGGGCCAAGCTTGGAAACCGAGAGCAGCAGCTCGAAGGTGTCCCGCTCTTCACGGGAGCCGAACCCGTAGAGGTCAATGGCGTCCTCCTTGACCACGGTCTTGACGAACAGGCCCACCTCCTCGCCCCGTTCAGGCGGCCGCAGCGCCACGGACCCGATCAGACGGACCTCGTACCCCACGCCCCCGGGGGTGTACAGGATACAGCTCTGGCTGCCCAAGTCGAGCAGGGTTCCTTCCAGGTATCCGATCATAGGGCCTTGCTCAGAATTCGGTTCAGGCGCCGCTGGTTGAGATGGCACAGGGCCACTGCCAGGGCGTCGCTGCTGTCCCTGGACCAGGAAGGCCGCACCCCGAGCATCTGCCCGACCATGAAGGCCACCTGGCCCTTGTCCGCGCGCCCCCCTCCGACCAGGCTCTTCTTGATCTGGGCCGGCTCGTAGCTGAACACCGGCACGGACCGGCTGGTGCAGGCCACGACAGCGGCCCCGCGGACCTGGCCGAGCTTGAGGGCGGAGGAGACGTTCCTGGACACGAACACGTCCTCCACGGCTGCCTCGTCCGGCGCCCAACGGTCGATCAGCTCCGCCAGGCGGCTGAAGATGAATCCGATCCGGTCCACAAAGCTGTGGGTGGCTGTGGTGCGCACGGTGCCCGTCTCCACCAGCTCCAGCAGCCCTGAGCGCTCCCGGACCAGACCGAAGCCGGTGCACTGGGAGCCCGGGTCCACCCCGAGGATCAGGACCCCCTTGTCGTGCCTTGCCGGACCGCTCGGCACCTAGCCTTCCGCGTCCATGTCGAAGTCGTCGGGCAGGTCGAAGTTGGCGTGGACCTTCTGCACGTCATCGTGGTCGTCCAGGTTCTCGCACAGCCTGATGACCTTGAGACCGGTCTGCGCATCCACGACCACGGTGTTCTTGGGGACCATGGTCAGCTCAGACTCGTCCTGCTCGATCCCGGCCGCGGCGTAGGCCTCCTGAACGGCGGCATAATCGGTCGGGGCCACACGGACCTCCCAGAAGTCCTGCTCGTCGAGCACATCCTCCACACCGGCCTCCAACCCCACCTCGAGCAGCTGGTCCTCGGTGTACTTCTGCTTGTCGAACCGCAGCACCCCCTTGAAATCGAACATCCAGGACACGCTCCCGGCCTCGGCCATGGACCCGCCGGCCTTGGACAGCATGTGCCTGATCTCGGAAACGGTGCGGTTCTTGTTGTCCGTGGCCGTCTCTATGAGCAGGGCCACGCCTCCGGGCGCATATCCTTCGTAGATGACCTCTTCGATGTTCTCGGCACCCAGCTCCCCCGTGCCCTTCTTGATGCCCGTGTCGATCTTGTCCTTGGGCAGGTTGACGGCCTTGGCCGCATCAACAGCGGCCCGAAGCCTGGGGTTCATATCGGGGTCGCCGCCGCCAAGCCTGGCGGCCAGCATGATCTCCTTGGTCACCTTGGTGAATATCCTGCCCCGCTTGGCGTCCTGACGACCCTTGCGGTGCTTGATGTTGGCCCA
>CAZUBS010000364.1:0-2797 GCA_964618595.1 uncultured Desulfohalobiaceae bacterium | reverse complement strand
CAAGGGCTGATGCGCATGGGCAACTATGGCGAGGAGATCTTCCTCGGCCACGTGGCCGCAGGGGACAGCGCCAATTACCCAAGCGTGTTCAACGGGCCGGTGGGGCTGCGCGGCGCGCATCCAGCGGTCACCCAGATGGGGTACGCCGGCAAGGTCTGGCTGCCGGGGGAGCCCCTGGCCATCGACGCGGGGTTTGCCCTTGAGGGGTACAGCCTGGACAAGACCCAGGTCTACTTCGCGGGGGGTCAGCGGGACATCCCTGACCGGGCCCGCAGGGGCCACGAGTTCTGCAAACGGGTCCAGTCCTGGCTTGCGGACCACCTGGTGCCGGGTGCGGTGCCCGCCGAGCTCTACGACCATGTCGTGCAGTGGGCTGAAAAAGAGGGCTGGTCCGAAGGGTTCATGGCCCTGGGGGGCAACAAGGTGGTCTTTCTGGGGCACGGGATCGGCCTGGCCATAGACGAGTGGCCGGTCCTGGCCCGCGGCTTTGACCAGCCCCTGGAGGCCGGAACCACCCTGGCCCTGGAACCCAAGATGGGTGTGCCGGGGCTGGGCATGGTCGGGGTGGAGAACACCTTCGTGGTCACGGAGCAGGGAGGGGAATGCCTCACCGGGGATGTCTTCGACATACTCTGCGTTGCAGAATAAGTTCGAAGTCGGAAGTTCGAAGTTCGAAGGAAGAGAACATGAACTCGGTTTGAAGATCCCGGCTCGGTCTTTCTTCCGTCAAGCTTTCAACGTTGGGCTGTGAGCCTGCCTTTTCTTCCTTCGAACTTCCGACTTCGAACTTTCTTCTTTCCCTACTCCAGGGCCCGGCCCACCGCCTGCCTGAGCTGTCTTTTGGAAAACAGGTCGCGCAGGGCCAGGGGGGCGTTCTTCTCCTCGCCCCTGGGGAAGATGGCCACCACGGGGATGGACTGGCTGCCCAGCTTGCGCAGCAGGGCCATCTTGTCCGGATCGTGCTGGGTGATGTCCACCCTGAGGGTGCGCAGGCCGTACTGTTCCTTCAGGGGGTCCAGCACCCGGGGGACGAGCACGGTCTTTTCCAGGAACTTGCAGTTGGGGCACCAATCCGCTGTGAATTCGAGGAGCATGTTCTCCCGGCCGTGGAGCTCGGTAAAAAGCTCGGGCGTGAACTCCTCCCAGCCCACATCGCCTTCCGAGTAGAACTGCCTGGCCAGCAGGCCGACACCGATGACCAGGGCTACGGCCAGGATACGGACCGCAATGCGTTTGCCCCTGTCCATGTTCGGCGGGGCCCACTTCCCCCAGATCCAGGCCCCGAGCCCGGCCCCCCAGAGGAAGAACAGGGTCGGAAGGAAGTAGCTGTCGGGCAGAAAGGTGAGCAGGTAGATGCACGTGGCCAGGATGAGGAAGCCCACGATCCGTTCCAGATGGATCATCCAGTTGCCGGGGCGGGGGAAGTATCTGTGCAGGCGGGGGAAGAGCGCCAGCAGGATGTACGGGGAGGCCATGCCGATGCCGATGCACACGAAGACCACCGCAATGACCAGGGGGGGCTGCAAGAGCCCCCAGGCGAGCACTCCACCCAGAAACGGCCCGCTGCAGGGGGTTGCCAGCAGGGTGACCAGCATCCCGGTGGTCAGGGCCTCGGTGCGGGGGTTTTGCGCCGGACCCCGGCTGGTCCTGAGATCGATGATGGGCAGGTGGAAGACATCAAAGAGGGACAGGGCCAGGGCAAAAAGCACCGTGGCCAGGATGAGAACGGCCAGGGGGCTCTGGAATATCTGTCCCCAGGCCATGCCGGTGACGGAGATGATGGCGGCCAGGACCAGGAAGAAGAGCAGGATGCCCAGGGCAAAGAAAACATTGTGGGTGCGGAAGTCCGACACCCTCTTGTGTTTGTCCTCGGCCGCGGCCGAGGGAAAGAAGGCGCGCATTTTCAGGGCCAGCACCGGGAGCACACAGGGCATGAAGTTGAGGATCAGGCCGGCCAGCAGCGCAAAGACCATGGCCTTGCCCAGATTGCTGACCACCAGGTGGGCCCGGAAGTAGCTTGGCTCGATGGCCAGGTCCTGGATCGGTGTGGACAGTCTGGTCTCGGCTTCTTCAGGATCCGCTGCAGGAAGGGCGGTTTCCCTGACTGCCGTCTCCCAGGCAGGCCACCACACCTGCTCTTCAGCCCTTGGAAGCATTGAGGGGGTAACGTCCTCCCAGGTTTGTTCCAGGATGTCCTGCACCGGCCAGCAGCTGGTGTCTGAGCAGAGCAGGAGCTCGATCCGGGTGCGCAGGTGGATGTCCTCACCAGGCTCGACCTCGGAGACGGGGATGAAGAACGGGGTGCGGTCCTCGTGAACGGAAACCAGGATGCTCGGCTCGAACACGTCCGGTTTTTCCTCCCCCGGAGGGTAGTGCACGGGAAGGGCTTCATCCTCGGGAAGGAGGCGGGGGGTGATGGTCGTGGGCAACCCCGTGCCACCGGGATTTCTGGCGTAGAAGTGCCACCCCTGGTCCGGAATGATCCAGAGGATGGCGGCGACCTGTCGGTCTGCACCAACGGGTATGGTCGCCAGCTCCCAATCCACGGAATAGGGCAGCTCCTCAGGGGTCTGGCCAACAGCGCTTCCAGGGTACCCGGTCAGCACAAAACCAAGGAGCAGGATCAAGAATCCGGCTGTACGGCGAAGACGTGATGTCATGAATATTTCCTGTTTAGGGTTGACAACCCGAAGGGTCCGATCTAGGTAATCTGCCTTTGCACGAGGGAGCAAAATACCTCATCCGGGCCACTAGCTCAATTGGCAGAGCAGCGGACTCTTAATCCGGAGGTTCAAGG
>CAZUBS010000363.1:0-2798 GCA_964618595.1 uncultured Desulfohalobiaceae bacterium | reverse complement strand
CAGGTTGAGCAGGCTGGAGATGACCTGGAAGTTGTTCTTGACCCGGTGGTGCACCTCCTGGAGCAGGACCTCCTTCTCCCCAAGGGCCTGGCGCAGGCGCTGGTCATCCCTGATGCTCCCGGTCACGTCACGGGCCACCCCCGCTGCGAGCATGCCTCCCTGGCTGTCCTCGATAACCGAGGCCCGGTCCCTGATCCAGCGGATGGTGCCCGGTTCAGGCTCGATGCGGTAGGTGGCCTCGAAGCGGCCGGTCTCCCGCATGTCCTCAAAGGCCTGCCTGACCGCGGGAAAGTCCTCCGGGTGGATGACTCCGTTCCAGGCTTCCCGATCACCGTAAAGCTCTTCCAGGGAACGCTGCCAGAGGGGCTCGAAGGCCGGGCTGGCATAGAGGATCCTGTCCTGCTCCAGGTCCATGAGCCAGACCACGTCGTCGATGCTCCGGGCGATCTGCTGGAAGCGCGCCTCGCTCTCAACCAGGGCCGCCTCGGCCTGCTTGCGCTGGTTGATCTCCTCAATGACTGCGATGAAGTAGGCCACCTCACCGGTCTCCCCGTGGACGGCCGATCCGGTCAGGTGCCCCCAGCAGGCCGACCCGTCCTTGCGCAGGTAGCGCTTCTCCATGGAGTAGCTTGAAATTTTCTCCCGCGCCAGGCGCTGCATCTGGACCAGGTCCTCCTCCAGGTCCTCCGGGTGGGTGACGTCCATGAAGCTGAGCTGCAGCAGCTCCTCGCGGGAGTACCCGAGCATGGAGCAGAGCCGTTCGTTGACCAGGAGGAAGCTCCCCTGCGGGCCAACGTGACTCATGCCCACCGCAGCCTGCTCAAAGCTGGCCCTGAAGCGCTCCTCGCTGGCGCTCAGGGCCAGCTCCGACTCGATCTTTTCGGTCAGGTCGATGCCGATGCCGATCTGGGTGCCGTCCTCCAGGATGATGTTCGACCAGGAGGAGGGCAGCACCCGCCCATTCCTGGTGGTCACCGCGAGCTCGCGCCAATCCACTTCACCGGAGCGCATGTACTGCCAGACCTCCTTGCGGTACTCCGGGTCGGGATAACAGGCCGCCATGACGTCTATTGTCTTCACCTCCTCGGTGGACCAGCCTATCTTGGCTTCGAACTCACGGTTGACCAGCATGAAGTTGGCGCCTGGATCGAACATGGTGATCATGACCGGGATGGTGTCCAGGATGGTCTGCAGCCTGTCCTTCTGACGCTTCAGCCGCACCTCCCAATCCTTGTACCCGGTCACGTCCTCGGCCACGCCCGCATAGCGGTAGAGCCTGCCCTGTGGGTCTGTGATCCCCACCGTGCGCACCCAGATCCACCGCTCGTGGCCCTCCCTGTGAATCCGAAACTCGGTGTCGATGTCTTCGCCCCGCTCCAGGAGGCCGTCGAGAGCGTTTTGAAAATTGTCCTGGTCCGCAGGGTGGACGATCGACAGCCAGGCCGTGGGGTCCGTGCGGAACGCATCTTCGTCCAGGCCGAGGATTTGTTCGAACCTGGGGGTCAGGTACAGGACCTCCCGGCTGTCCAGGTCCCGGATCCAGAACACCTCCTTGATGTTCTCGACGATCTGGCGCAGCCTTGCTTCGCTTTCCTGCAGGTCCAGCTCCGAGGTCTTCAGCCGGGTGATGTCCACGAAGCTCAGCACCACGCCCTGGATGCGGTTGTCATGGGTGCGGAAGGGGGCGGACTTGCACAGGAACCAGCGCCCGTCCTCTGTGCGCACCTCATTCCGGCACACCTCGAGATCCTTGAGCACGGCCGCTGCCATGTCGGTGAGCCTGAAGTCCTCGAACACGGTGGCCAGGTCGGTAATGGGCCTGCCCACGTCCGTATCAGTCAGGCGGAAGAGCTCGGTCGCCGCCGGTGTGAAGCGCCGGATGCGCAGCTTCTCGTCCAGGAAAAGGGTGGCGGTCTCGGTGCTGGAGATGAAGTTGGTCAGGTCGTTGTTGCTGGCCTCCAGCTCGGCCAGCTTGTCCTGGAGCTGGGTGTTGAGGGTCTGCAGCTCCTCGTTCAAGGACTGCAGCTCCTCCTGGGAGGTCTCCAGCTCCTCGTTGGAGGACTGCAGCTCCTCGTTCATGGACATGATCTCCTCGTTGGAGGCGGTCAGCTCCTCATTGGCCGACTCCAGGTCCTCGATGGTGGCCTGCAGGTCCTGGCGCACCTCGGCCAGCTCCTCCTGCAGCCGGGCGACCTCTGATTCGTCCTCTTCCCCTTTGCCCGGCCCTGTCCTGGGCGCACAGCGTTGCTTGGGCAGGTCCTGCATGCTGACCAGCAGCAGGTTTTCCTGGTCGCTCCATTCCCCCAGCGGCCTGACCTCCAGCCTGACCGGATGGTAGCTCCCGTGCCGCTTGACCCTGGCCTCCTCATCCACGACCCGCTCGCCGGTGCGCCCGACCTTGTGCAGAGCGCTGCGCAGCCTGACCCGCAACCCCTCCCGGGCGAGATCGGACAGGACCATGACCGGCTCGCCCTCGGGAAGCCGCAGGAACAAGTCCGTGGGCCCCGCCAGGTATCGGAGGGTGTGCTTCTCGTCCACCACAATCGTGGCCGGGACATAGTCCTGCAGCAGGCCCTGCCGCACCGTGTCCGACAGGGGGACCGGGCGGGGGAACTGACTGGAATTGCCAGTCAGATGTCTGTAAGCCTTGTCCCGCGACAGGTGAGCCTTTCTGACCGGCAGACGCCTGGACCCCTTGCGCCTGAATATCTTCCACTTTTTGGACAGGACCTGGAACAGGTCCTGGTGCCGGCCCAGGCTTTCCGAGGTCCCCAGGGCCAGAACCCCGCCTTTCCTGA
>CAZUBS010000362.1:0-2799 GCA_964618595.1 uncultured Desulfohalobiaceae bacterium | reverse complement strand
CACCGACCAGGTCCGCGAACGCATCGCCTCCATCCCCGGAGTCAAGCGGGTGGTGACGTAGGAAGTTGGAAGCAAGAAAAGAAGCTCAAAGCTGAAAGCTCAAAGCTCAAAGCAAGAGAAGAAGTTCGAAGTTCGAAGTTCGAAGTTCGAAGGGAAGAGAGAAGCTGGAAACCTGAGACAAGAATCCAACAAGAGGCGGGCGCCCGTCCTATCTGTCCCATCGGTCCGATCGGTCCTATCGGTCCCATACTCTTAAGGCGTCCGGCTCTTCTTTCCGCTTCCACAAAAAAAAAGCGGGCCCTTACCGGACCCGCTAATTCTTGCCAATCAACCAATCAACAATTCAACCAATCACCCCTTCCTGAACCTCCGCACACCAACCAGGGCCAGCAGTCCCGAGCCCAGCAGCCAGACCGCGGCAGGGATGGGGACGGGGTTGGGGGTGGCGGCGATAATCATGTCCGCGAAGTCATACTTCTCCCTGTTGGTGAGATCGTCCGGGTTGAGAAGGTCCTCGAACCCGAAGATGAATGATCCCGCAGGCAGCACAATGCCGTCGTATGCCTGTAGGGCTTCCTCCCAGAACGGCCCGTAGTCGTGTGTGTCGGCAACGGTCCACTCCTCCTGGAGTTGATAGATGTGCACCTGGTTGGACCACTGGGTGATGCTGTGAGAAATACCCTTCAGAGAGCCTCCCTCAGTCTGAAAGAACAGGTCTTCAATGGCGTAGGTGAAGCTCGTCCCGATGTGGGTGTTTTTGTTGTTGAACTGGGTCCTGCCCTGCTCGTCGATGAGCAGGTTGGTGTAGCCGGCCTCATACCCCAGATAGGTGAACTCGTAGAGGCCACTCAAGGTACCGGGGTTGAAAGCGGTGACCGGAACGGAGTCTCCACCGAAAACCGTCGTTTTCTGGGGCAGGAAGTTGCCGGTCTGGAACTTTAACTCATCAGGGTCGTACTCAGGATTGTACAGCTGCTGCACAGGGTATGGGTTGAACCCGGCCAGGGCGGGCGTCACTCCGATCGTCGCAACCAGGCAGCCAACCACGAGGATCACCCTCAGAAAAAGTGTACTCTTCATGACCCCACGCCTCCCCGGGCTTCACGGAGCATGCTCCAAGCCCGTTTCAGAACGACCGGGAGTGTCCCGGCAAGGTCTGCTGATCTGTTTTGTGCCATTATGGATCCATTTCCTTTTTCACCCGGACCTGCCCCGGCCCCATAAAAAAAGCCGGGCCGCCTTTTGCGAGACGATATCGGTCGTCTCCTCCGGCGGCCCGGCTTTCCTGAGCCCGATGTTTCGGGTCGTGGGATCCGTAGCTTTCCGTCCCCGCTTCACAACGGGTTTGGCTTGTATGTCAGGTCGTTATGGTCCCAGCATTTCCTTCTTGATAATTGTTCCTAAGTCAGTTGTGTCTGAAACCTGCTGGAAAGTCAAGAGCCATTTATCGCCTTTTTACCAAAGCTTGTACCGAATGTCCTACAAAATGGGAAGTGGGTCGCACACAGTATTTTCCCCTACTGTCGATTCCCAAACGGGTCGGGTTTTGGTAGGGTTTTTCCCTGCAGAGGCGCACGACTCCTCTCTCCCATTGATTCCATTACACCCATGCCGCAAGAAAATGCAAGCGAGGCACTGAAAAATCGTGGAAGAAGACACCCCGGCCGGATCCATCACCGTGCGCCTGGAGCAGAAGGGAGAGACCCTGGTCTTCCCCCGGCTGAACACGGTGCTCCAGCTCCTGAACAGGCTGGGGCTCGGCCTGAACGACGCCCTGGTCATCCGCGGCACCGAGCTCCTGACTCAGGACCGGCGGCTGCACGCGGGCGACTGCATCACCCTGCGCCGGGTGACCTCAGGGGGCTGACCCGTGAAGTGCACCGTATGCAGGGAGCAGGCCGTGCTGGCCCTGCCCAGCCACAAGGCAGGCTTCTGCCGCGAACATTTCCTGGCCTTCTTCTCCCGCCAGGTGGCCAAGGCCATCCGCCGCTACAGGCTCTGCACCAGGGAGGACCGGATCCTGGTGGCTGTCAGCGGGGGCAAGGACTCCCTGGCCCTGGCCCTGGAGCTCAAGGAGCAGGGCTACGATGTCACCGGCCTGCACGTGGACCTGGCCATCCCCGGCTCCTCCGAAGCGGCCCGGGCGGCCGGCCTGGATTTCTGCCGCCGCCACGACATCCCCCTGCACGTGGTCCAGGTTGCAGACCACGGCCTGGCCATCCCCCTGGTCAAGAAACAGATCAAGCGCCCGGTCTGCTCGGCCTGCGGCAAGATCAAGCGCCACTTCTTCAACCGCTTCGCCCTGGACCAGGGGTTCACCGTGCTGGCCACCGGCCACAACCTGGACGACGAGGTCAGCCGCCTCTTCTCCAACCTGATCAACTGGAAGGTCGACCACCTTGGCGCGCAGGGCCCCCTGCTGCAGGCCGCGCCCGGTTTCGCGCCCAAGGTCAAGCCCCTGTGCCGGCTTTCCGAGTACGAGACTGCTGCCTACTGCTTCCTGCTCGGCATCGACTACGTCACGACCCCATGCCCGTACAGCGCGGGCGCCTCCTTCACCATGTACAAGTCCCTCTGGCGCCTCCTGGAGCAGGAGCAGCCGGGCCGCAAGCTCCACTTCTACGAATGCTTCCTGAACACCGGCCGCCCCGGGTTCGAACAACGCTCTACCACCCCCGGCCAGGCCGCCACCCCTGCCTCCTCTGCACCAGCCCCACCTCCGCGGACATCTGCGGCCTCTCCCGCATCAACCAGATGCTGACCGAGGCTGGAGAAAAGCCCAGCTCAAAGCTCAACGCT
>CAZUBS010000361.1:0-2805 GCA_964618595.1 uncultured Desulfohalobiaceae bacterium | reverse complement strand
ACCTGGGCATGCTCATTCTGCAGGGCGTGCTGCTGACCGTGAAGATCACCCTGGGCAGCGCGGTCCTGGCCCTGGCCCTGGGGACCTTTTTCGGCCTGGGCAGGCTGTCGACCTTCAGGCCCATGCGCTGGCTCTCCACGGCCTATGTCGAGTTCTTCCGCAACACGCCGCTGCTGATCCAACTCTTCTTCTGGTACTTTGCCCTGCCCTCGGCCCTTCCCGAGGGCCTCAGGATGTGGGTCTTCGACCGCGAGTTCGAGTTCTGGAGCGCCACCCTGGGCCTTTCCGTGTACACCGGGTCGTTCATGGCCGAGGTCATCCGGGCGGGGCTGCAGTCCATTCCCAAGGGGTTGCTGGAAGCGGCCTACTCCAGCGGCATGGGGTATATCCAGGTGCTGCGGAAGATTATCCTTCCCCTGGCCTTCCGGGCCATCATCCCGCCCTTGGGGAGCGAGTTCCTGAACAACATGAAGAACTCCTCCCTGGCCATGGTGGTGGGCGTGGCCGAGCTGACCTGGTCTTCCCAGCAGGTGGAGTCCCTGACCTTCAGAGGGTTCGAGGCCACCACAGCGGCCACGGTCATGTACCTGTCCCTGTCCCTGATCATTGCAGCAATCCTCAATGGGGTGAACAACCGCCTGCGCATCGAGTCGGTGCAGCGGGCCCGGCTCTCGGACCGGCTGACCAGGGCCATGCTCACCCCGGTGGTGGCGACCTGCAGGGCCGGATGCCGGCCCTTTGTGCTGGTGGGGAAGGCAGTGGCCAGGCGGGGCCCCAGGGACTCGCTGCACTACTCACCGCTCATGGCGGTGTGGAAGCGTTCCATGTCCCGGTTGGGCCAGGTGCTGGTGCTGCTGCTCAAGGGGCTCTTCCTGGCCGGGATCGCCGTGGTGCTCTTCAAGGCGGGCCAGGGCATCCTCGGCTTCGAGTGGTCGGTCATTGGCGACAACCTGCGGCTGCTGCTCATCTGGCGGTTTCCCCACGGCAGCGGCAACGAGCTGTTCTGGGGCCTGGGGGGGCTGTCCTTTTCCATCCTCATGGCGGTCATCGCCATCAGCGTCAGCTTCTTCATCGGCCTGGCCGTGGGCCTGGGCAGGACCGCGGACAACCTGCTGTTCCGCATCCCCAGCCTGATCTACATCGAGATCATCCGGGGAAACCCCCTGATCATCGTCATTTTCTGGGTCTACTTCTTCATCCCGATTCTCACCGGCACCTTTTTCGACGTCTTCTGGAGCGCCACCATCGCCCTGACCGTGTTCACCGGGGCCTATCTGGCCGAGATCGTGCGCTCAGGCATCCAGAACATCCCCCGGGGGCAGGTCGAGGCGGCCCTGTCCTCTGGCCTGTCCTACTTCCAGACCATGCGCAGGATCATATTGCCCCAGGCCCTGAAGCAGATGATCCCGGCCATCGTGGGGCAGTTCATCGCCATCTTCAAGGACACCTCCCTGGCCTACGTTATCGGCGTGCTGGAGCTGACCTTCGTGGCCCAGGGGCTGAACAACCGGCTCATGGTCCACCCCTTTGAGATCTACACCACGGTGGCGGTCATGTACTTCGTGTGCTGCTACGCCCTGAGCCAGTACGCCAGGCGGCTGGAAGCGCGGCTCACGCCCGAGGGGACAGCCCTTGAAATGTAGGGTTTGGGGAAAGCCCATCCGCATCCTGGTCACCGGCGGGACCATTGACAAGAGCTACAACCAGATCACCGGGGAGCTTGTGTTCACGGGGTCCCACGTGCGTGAGATCCTGGAGCTGGTGCGCTGCCGGGTCGAGGTCCGGGTGGAGACGGTCATGCTCAAGGACAGCCTGGAGATGATCGAGAAGGACCGGGAGCTGATCCTTGCCGCCTGCCGGCAAAGCCAGGAGCAGCGCATCATCATCACCCACGGCACCGACACCATGGCCCAGACCGCACGCACCCTGGGACCGCGCCTGTCCGAAAAGACCGTCGTGCTGCTGGGCGCCATGGTGCCCTTCGCCTTTGGCCGCTCCGACGCCCTGTTCAACCTGGGCTGTGCCTTTGCCGCTGTCCAGGCCCTAGAGCACGGCGTGTACGTCACCATGAACGGTCGCATCTTCCCCTGGGACAACGTGCGCAAGAACCGGGAGTTGGGGGTCTTCGAAGACATGAGTTGAATCACTGTTTTGAGAATCAATTCTACGAGCCGCTGCTGCTTGAGAGGGGCCAGGGGGGCAGGCCGCAGCGTTTTTGTGGAGTACCGCAGGGATTATCAACTGCCTGCTGTCTTTTATCCGGAATAAAAATCAAGTTTATCGCCGGGGGTTGTAGATGACCCCGCCCTCGCGGACATACTCCCTGAGCAGGGAGGCGGCCACCGTGCCGGGCATGCAGCCGAAGGGCGCGGCGTTGACCACCAGCGCGGCGCCCTGCTCAATGAACTTCACGGCGCGGCCGATGGTCAGCACCGATTCGCCGGCGAAGTTCATCGGCAGATAGCGGGTGCCCTCGGCGATCACTTCCTGGATCGGCGATTCATGACGGTCGGCGAGAACGTCCCCGGCCCACTGGTAGAACTTGTGTTCGGCGGCGGCGAGGAACTTGTTTTTGAGCAGCGACATGCCGCGCGTCACCAGGCCGGCCATGTCTTCCCTGGCGTTCCAGTCCTGCAGGTGGGCGGTATACAGGAACCACTCGGAAAGGGGCGTCAGCCAGGCCTCGCCGCCCTGTTGTTCGATGGCTTCGACGAGGTAGCCGTTGGAGTAGGAATTGCTGCGCACGTAGATCTCGCCGACGATGCCGACCAGCGGTTTGGGTTGGCTGCTGCGGGGCAGGGCGGC
>CAZUBS010000360.1:0-2805 GCA_964618595.1 uncultured Desulfohalobiaceae bacterium | reverse complement strand
CTTTTCGTCCCTGACCCGGTCGTCCTCGTAAATCGACGGGGGTTCCATGGTGCACAGGGCCAGCAGCTGCATCATATGGTTCTGGAACATGTCCCGCAGCACGCCGAACTTGTCGTAATACCCGGCCCTGTGCCCCACTCCCAGGGTTTCCGCGGCGGTGATCTGCACGAAATCGATGTACTGCCGGTTCCAGATCGGTTCGAAGATGGCATTTGCAAAGCGCAGCATCAGGATGTTCTGCACCGTCTCCTTGGCCAGATAGTGGTCGATGCGAAAGACCTGATGCTCTTCGAAGTGTTCGTGGATGGAGGCATCGAGCTCCCTGGCCGAGGCGAGGTCGCGGCCGAAGGGCTTTTCGATCACGATCCTGGCGTAGCCCTGCCCTTCCTCGGCCAACCCCGACTTGCCGAGGTTCTGGGCAATGATCTCGTACACCGTGGGGGGCACGGAAAGGTAGAAGAGGTAATTGCCCTGTGTGTTGTGCTTTTCGTTCAGCTTGTGCAGAAAGTCCTTGAGCTCCTTGTAGGTCTTGAGCTTCTTGTAGTCGAGGCTGTGGTAAAACAGGCGCTCTTGCATTTCCTTCCAGCTGGACATGTCCTGGCCGCTTTCCTCGACAGCCTCGTGCATCCTCTTGGTGAACTCCTGGCCGGAAAGCTCGGTGCGGCCCGTGCCCACGATGCAGAAGTCAGAAGGCATCGTCCCGCTCACGAACAAGGAGTACAGGGAAGGGAACAGCTTCCTGTAGGTCAGGTCCCCGGTGGCCCCGAAAATGACGATGATGCAGGGTTGATGAACCTTCTCCACCGTGCACCCCGCGGGGATGTCCTGCTCGACCAGACCTGCCGTGACATCCGTCCTGGCCTTGAGCGTTGAGGCTTCGACCTTGGTCATGTTCTCTCCTTGTATATTCTTTTGCGGCCCTTGTTTGCCTGCAGGCTCACGACACACTCGCCTTTTTGCGCAGCTGCAGCTCGCCGAAAAAGGCCGCCCCCCACAGACCCGAGTCCTCATTGGCGTTGAGCCAGACAGGGATGCCCTGCAGAAGGTGTCCGTAAGCGGGTGAATGCACGAACTCGTCTGCGAATGCCTGGTGCATGACCAGATCAGGGTTCTTGGCCGCCACCCCGCCCGCGAGGAACAACCCTCCCAGGCTGAGCACGCTCAGGGCGTAATGGCGGCAGGCCCGGCCGTACAGCCTGGCGAACCAGGCCGTGGTCTCCGACTCCGGGCCCGACCGCTCGGACACCGCGGCCGGTTCGAGCTTCTGCCCGGTCAGGAACTCGTGCACCAGGGAAAGTCCTGGGCCCGAGACCACAATGTCCCCGTACACGTAAGGCTTTGCCGTGCGTTTGGTCAGAAAGGACTGGAGCTCCAGCTCCCGGGGACCGTAAAAGGCAAAGGCTGTGTGGCCGGCCTCGGCCGGCACGGCAACATACCCGCCGCACCAGTCCGGGACCAGCGCGCAGTGACCGAGGCCGGTTCCCGCCCCCACCGCGGCCACTGCCGCATCCTCCTGGGCCAGCCCTTCTTTGACGCGGGTTGCCCCGGACACCGCCCTGGTTTTTGTTGCAAAGGCCTGGGCCACGAAATCGTTGATCAGGAGCAGGTTTCCTTTCGCGAACAGGTCGTCCACATCCCCGGCGTCGATCTCCCAGCTGATGTTCGGGGGCTTGGCCCTTTTGCCCCCTTTGACGGCGGCGGGAACAGCCATGACGCCGAGATCGCAGGAGGCAGGCGTCATGCCGAAGCCGCTGTCGACAAGGTTGCCGAGCAGGTCCCTGAATGAAGACGCCTCTTCGGTCTTCAGCCAGATCGTGTCTTTGTGCGTGAGCCCCTTTTCGCCGAGCTCGAACCAGGCAAAGCGGCTGTTGGTGCCGCCGATGTCCGCACTCAGAATGTGCTGCATGCTCTCTCCCTTTGCGTCCGGATGGGACGCAGAAACATCTTTTGTTTTCTCAAAAAGGAAAACATAATTGCATGCAATCCACAAGAAGCTGAACGAGGACGGGTGAACCAGCCATCGGGGTGCAGACGCCTGTTAAGCCCGACTGGGGTACAGTGGCTGGCGGCTTCAAAGCGGTCCAAAGCAGGTGTTGAAACGGGGCAGGCAAAGCAGCAGGGTCCGGCTCACTCCTCTGCGCCGAAAAAAGCTGACATGATGGCCCCTATCTGGGCGTCGCCCTGGGCCACGGCGTCCTGCAGGACCTTGGTGGAGAAGCCGAGCTCCTGCCAGGCCGTTTCATCCAGGGGAGGCACGACGAGGGAGCCCCGGCTCGATATCTTGAGGGCCACGGACAGGATGTGGCCGACATGGATGATCGCGGCTCCATCTGGCTCCGGACTGGCCATGGGGTTGTGCTGATAGCGGACAATGGTCTCCAGGCCGGCGGGAAGCTTCCACTCCTTGAGCAGCAGGCTGCCCACCACGCTGTGGTCGAACCCGATGACGTCCCGCTCGGCTTCGTACAGGGGGAGGGTGTTGGATATCGAGTAGATCAGGGCCTCGGACGAGGCATGGGGGAGCTTCTTGTACAGGACCAGGCGCCCGATCTCGTGCAGCATGCCGGCCACGAAGAACCGCTCTCCGGACAGACCCGGCCTGTTGCCGGCCAGGATTCGAGCAAAGGTGCCGCAGCCTATGGACTGCTTCCAGAACTCCCGCATGTCCACCAGCTCCGGGGGGATGTCCCTGAAGACCTGGATGGCCGAGATGCCCAGTGCCAGGGTGGAGAGCTCATTGCCCCCGACCATGGCCACGGCCCTGGAGATGGAATCGATCCTGGACGGAAAGCCGTAGAAGGGGCT
>CAZUBS010000359.1:0-2822 GCA_964618595.1 uncultured Desulfohalobiaceae bacterium | reverse complement strand
GGGGCCGTGGTGGCCAAGGTCGGGGGGAAGGACGGCTGGTATGCCGGCAACAGGCGGTGGGGGCTGCGGGGGCTGCTGGACAGGCTGACCGGCGGCGTGGGCCTGTCGCGCGGGCGACGCCCCTCGGGGACGCGCGGGGTGGGCGACGTGGTCGGGTTCTGGAGGGTGCTGGCCCTGGACCAGGGGCGGCGCCTGCAGCTGCTGGCCGAGATGAAGATGCCCGGTGAGGCCTTACTCGAGTTTAGACTTCGCGAGGAGGGGCCGGGTAGAACAGTGCTGGAGCAGATCGCCAGGTTCCGTCCCCGGGGGCTTGGGGGAATCTTGTACTGGTACGCCCTGTTGCCCACACACGGTTGGCTGTTCAAGGGCATGCTCAAAAGCATGGCCGGGGCGGCCGGCGGCCGCATCGTCACAGGCCCGGAGCCGTTTGAGCTGGAAAGCTCAGCCTGCCCGCTGGGGGGGAAGGAAAAGAAAGACAGAAAAGCTCAAGCTGAAAGCTCAAAGCTCAAAGTAAGAGAAGAGGCTGGAAGCTGGAAGCTCAAAGCTCAATGCAAGAGAAGAAGCTGGAAGCAAGAGAAGAAGTAGGAAGCAAAAAAAGTTATATCCGTATCTCTTTCTTCGAACTTCGAACTTCAAGCTTCGAACTTTCCTGCCTTTCGGTCTCCGCCGGCTCAGTTCAAAAGACCTGATTCCTCATGCAGGGACATGCAGACCGTGAGCAGTTCGGAAGCTGTTTTCAGCCCCAGCTTGCGCATGATGTTGGACCTGTGTTTTTCGACCGTCTTGATGGACACGAAGAGCTTGTCCGCGATCTCCCGGTTGGGAAGGCGCTGTGCGATCAGGCGGAGCACGTCGCGCTCCCTGGGGGTGAGCTTGCCCAGGATCTCCGATCCTTTGGCCCCTGCGTGCTCATCGGCCTGAAGAAACCCGTCCACTATCTTTCCGGAGATCAAGGGGGTCAGGTAGCAGTGCCCGTTGAGCACGCTGTGCAAAGCCCTGCGGATCTCCTCCCACCCGGATTCCTTGAGCAAAAAGCCCCTGGCCCCGGCCTTGAGCACCTCGAAGACTCGCTCGTTGCGGGCCTCCGAGGTCAAAACCAGGATCTTGGCCTCCGGGTCGAGGTCGATGATCTCGCAAATGGTGGAGGCACAGTCGCACCCCGAGCCGTTGGGGTCCATGAGCACCAGGTCGGGACGCAGGCTGGAATAGAGCTGCACGACATCCCTGCTCACACTGCTGTGGCCGACGACCCGGAACTCCGGATCGCGGTCGAGGATGAGCGAAAGCCCTTCCCGCAGCAGCCTGTGATTGTCAACCAGCATGAGGTCGAAGGTCTGTTGTCCGCTCATCCGTTATCCCCTGTTTTCAATTGCTGCTCGACATGTCAGCGGAGAGTCCAAAGTCATGCTTTGCCGGCCCTGGCACGACGAGTCGGGGCAGTGTAGGTGGTCATTTTCCTGCTGAAAAGATTGTAATAATACTGATGACCTGTCTGGAACTGGAGAACAGCATGGCTGAAAATCGAAATTTGTTTCGCGAAGCCAAAGCCGGATTTCACCCCTAGGAGAAATTGGGAGACGAAAGTGTGGTTACTGCAGGCTCGCACGAGTAATGACGCAAGTTGGGAAAAAATGCAAGCCTGGGAAAACAGTGCGGTAGACTTGTGTTGGGGTTGGTCTGGAATGTATTACAGTGACGATGGAGTCTGCTTCAGGGTCAGCTCCTCCAGGGCCTGGTAGATTTCCCTGACGTTGAAGGGCTTGGTGATGACCTTTTTGATGTTGTTGCTGTTCAGGAAGGAGTGGTTGCTGGAGGGGTAGCTGGTCAGGGGGATGCCGGGCACGTTTTGCAGCCGGCCCTGAAAGGCGCTCAGGCGCATGTCCTGGCGTTCCAGGCAGTAGAGGGCCAGGTCAACGCGTGCGGCCCCGCCGGGGTCGGCCAGCAGGTCGAGTGCGGAGCTGCCCGAGTCCTGGACAATCTCGGAGAGCAGGGCCCGCATCTCACTGTCCGGGGCCACGATGCCCACGGCGCGTCGGGGAGCCGGCAGGGTGGTGGTCGTGTCTGCCGGGCCGGTCTTCCGGGCCAGGAGATCGATTTTTTCCGTGAGCCGGCCGAGCTTGAGCAGGAAGCTGTTCGGCAGGCCCCTGCGGGAAGCCGGGCTCCGTCCCAGGGTCTCCAGAAAGTGGTCCAGGGCGTCCAGGGCCTCTTCCGGTTCGAGATCGCCGGCCGGGCGCTCGAGGGCCTTGTGTGCCGGGTCCTCCAGCCCCGCCCTGGACTGGATCTGCACGATGGCCTTTTCCCAGAAGTCCTCAGGCCGCAGCTGGAAGAGCTTCTGCCGGGGGCGGTTCCTCAGGCGTTGCGCCATGGCCGCCATGTCCCGGGAAGAAGGGGACTGGGGCTTGATGGCGACCAGGGGTCGCCGGCGCTCGATCTCCAGCCCGTAAAAGTCGTGTCGGGTCACCCCGCCCAGAAAGAGCAGCGTCTGCCCGAGGAACCTGCGGCTGGTGTGGTTCAGCTTGTCGAAGATGGCCTGGGCCTGGGCCTGGCTGCGGCAGCTGTTCACCGCCACCAGCGGTGGAAACTGCAGGCCGTTTTCCCTGAGCACCTTGATCAGGGCGTATCCGTCGGTGATGGCGGTGGCATCGGGTGTGACCACCACCACCAGCTCCCTGGCGGCCAGGCACAGGGCGATGACCTGGGGGGAGAGTCCCGGGGAACAGTCCACCAGCACCGTGTCGTACCCGGTGAGCTTCTGGAACTCCCAGAAAAGGCGGCTGCGCTGTGACCGGGTCAGGGCGGCCAGACGGGGCACCCCCGACCGG
>CAZUBS010000358.1:0-2858 GCA_964618595.1 uncultured Desulfohalobiaceae bacterium | reverse complement strand
ACGGACGAGTACGGCAATCGGGGGGCCCCCCGGGCGGCCCCGGGGAAGCAACCGCCGCAGGAGCGGGAAGTCTTCTGAAGGAATTCCGCAATCGGCTGAGAATGTACGCTGGCAAGGCGCGAGGTCAGCCGGGGAACGAAGCGTATATCAATACGTGAGCCCCCCGGCTGACCGAGCAACGCAGTCCAGCGGGCATTCTCAGCCGATTGCGTCAAGCCAGGCCTGGGCACGGGAAAAGTCCAGGGTCGCCTCATAGATGGCCTTGCCCGTGATCACCCCCTCGAGCCCTTTGCGACTGAGCGGGAGCAAGGCCTTGACGTCCTCAAGGGTGGCCACGCCGCCGGCTGCCAGAACCGGGAGGCGGGTCTGCTCGACCAGGCGCTCGTACACGGCCACGTTCACTCCGGACTGCATGCCGTCCCTGCTGATGTCGGTGTAGACCACAAAGGCGGCCCCGTCCGCCTCCATCCTGGGCAGAACATCTTCGACGCTCAGGCCCGTGTCCGAAACCCAGCCCCGGGACTTGAGAACGCCGTCCACGCCATCCAGGGACACGCCGATGCGGTTTGGAAACGCCTCGCACAAGGCCCTGAACCCATGGGGATCCTCCAGGGCCAGCGTGCCGATGATCAGCCGCTCGACCCCGGCATCCAGGTAGGCCCCGGCACTTGCCTGGTCACGTACACCCCCTCCCAGCTGCACGGGAATATCGATGGTTGCGCAGATTTCACGTATCAGGGGCTCGTTGACCGGGCTCCCCTGGAAGGCGCCGTCCAGATCCACCACGTGCAGCCACCTGGCCCCCTGTGCGGCCCAGTGCCGGGCCATGGCCACCGGGTCTTTGGAGAAGACCGTGACCTCGTGCTCCAGGCCCTGGCGGAGCCTGACGCACTGGCCGCCCTTGATGTCCAGAGCTGGAAAGAGGATCACAGCCCGAGCTCCTCCAGCCCGGTGACGATGGCTTCCCGGGCAAGCTGCTCAGCCGTGACCCATTTGCCTTCGCGGCTGAAGAAACGCTTGATGCTGAAGATGTTCTCTGCAAGGCTCTGCTGCCTCTCGTCAAAATGGAAGCGCTGTACGAGCTCTCCCTTGCCCACGTCCACCAGGTAGAGGTCCAGGACCACCCCGGCAGGGTCTTCCGAACCCCACTCCCCGCCCTGGCGATCCTCCCAGGCCAGCACTTGCGGCACCACGAGGTAGTCCACCGGGACACAGCGCCCCACCCGCACCCAGAACTTCAGTGCGGACAACCGCTCGTCCCCGGACTCCTGCAGCACCACCTCGCGGCACTGGCGGGTCAGGGCCGGGTTGTAAAACAACCCTTCCCACCGTGCCCGAAGCTCCCTGGAGAGTATCTCGTCCAGAGTGGCGATGGCTTCGGACCCGACAGGCTCTGCCCCCTGGTCCATGTACCCGGCGAGCAGCTCGCGGTTGCTTTCGGGCTGATGGAAACCCGCAACGCTGATGGAGGCCTTCCGGGGCACCTCAACGGGCTTTTCGGTCGGGGCGCACGCCGTGAGGAACCAGATCAGAACGGTCAGGCAGGCAATGGTCCGCAGCAGGTTTTTCTTCATTCCAAACATCCCTTGGTGCTCAGGATCCTGTCGTGCCTGAGGGCTGCACCTTGCGCCAGGCTCAGGCCGAGCCCTTTGCAGGCCGACTCCAGCAAGTGGTGGCTGTTCTTCCCGTACAGATACCTGATGTGCAGGTTCATCTGGGCCTTGAAGGCCAGCGACTTGAAAAACTCCCGCCAGACATCACCCTCCTCGCCGGCGATGAGCCCGGGCAGGGGTCCGTCATCGTAGACCAGATAGGGCCGCCCGGAGATATCCAGGGCCACCTCGGCCATGGCCTCGTCCATGGGGACCCGGGCAAAGCCGATACGGTTGATGCCTTTTTTGTCCCCGAGGGCTTCATAAAAAGCCCGTCCCAGGGTCAGCCCGATGTCCTCCATGGAGTGGTGCGCGTCCACGTGCACGTCCCCTTTGCAGGACAGCTCCAGGTCAAAGCCGGCCCAGAAGGCCGTCAGCGTGAGCATGTGGTCGGCAAATCCCCATCCAGTGTCCACCGACACCACGCCCTGACCGTCCAGGTTCAAGGCCAGGCTGATACTGGTTTCCTTGGTCTCGCGGGTGATCGTGCTCCGACGCTCGTCCATGCACCGCCTCCGGGAAGTTGTCGGACCGTGTCCGGTGAGCAAACGCTTAGGCTGCCTCTTCAGGCTCTTCTTCCTGTCCGGCCGCCTTTGCCTTTCTTTCCTTGCCGAAGAAGTACGAGACCCAGATGCCCAACTCGTAGAGCAGGATCAGCGGCCCGGCCATGAAGGTCTGGGTCACAAGATCCGGCGGGGTCAGCACGGCGGAAACGATGAAAGACATGAGCACGGCGTACTTCCGCTTCTTGCGCAGGCCTTTGGAGGTGACCAGGCCCATGCGGGACAGGAAAAAGATCACCAGGGGCAGCTCAAAGACCACCCCAAAAGCGATCAGCAGCCTGAAGGAAAAGGCAAAGGCCTCTTTCATGGACATGTAGGGGCGGATGAGCTCCTCGGTGAAGCCCATGAAGAACTGGTAGCCAAAGGGAAAGACCACGAAATAGCCGAACAGGGCCCCGGTTGCGAAGAACAGCGCCGAAACCATGGCCATGGGGATGAGATAGCGGCGCTCGTTGGAGTACAGCCCGGGGGCCACAAAAAGCCAGATCTGGTAGAAAACATAGGGCAGGGCCAGAAACAGGCCGGCCAGGAAGGCCACCTTGATGTAGGTGAAGAAGGCTTCGTGGGGCGCGGTGTAGATGATGGTGCTTCCCTCGGGCAGGGCCTCGAACAGGGGCAGCATCAGTATCTTGTAGATGTCCCG
>CAZUBS010000357.1:0-2862 GCA_964618595.1 uncultured Desulfohalobiaceae bacterium | reverse complement strand
CCGCGTCCGGGCTGGCTTGCAGCCGGGACAGCCGGGGCGGGGGGGTGACCCAGGGCGCCTGCGGGTGCTGCGGCTCGCGGGTGGGGATCTACCCGATGGCGGACGCCCTGCACCTGGTGCACGGCCGCATCGGCTGCGCTGACTACACATGGGACATCCGGGGCGCACTCTCATCCGGACCCGAGCTGCACCGGCTCTCCTTTTCCACGGACCTCAAGGAGCGAGATGTCATTTTCGGCGGAGAAAAGAAGCTGGAGGCCGCCCTCACGGAGCTGATCGAGGAGCACGCCCCAAGGGCCGCCTTTGTCTACTCCACCTGCATCGTCGGCATCATCGGGGACGACCTCAAGGCGGTGTGCAAACGGGTGGCAAAGGCCACGGGAATCCCGGTCATCCCGGTCATGTCCGAGGGGTTCAAGGGCAATAAGCGCGAGGGCTACCTGGCGGCCTGCCGGGCCATGTTCGAGCTGGTTGGTACAGGCGATACCTCGGACATCCCGCCCTTGAGCCTGAACATCCTGGGCGACTTCAACCTGGCCGGGGAGATCTGGATCATCCGCGACTACTTCAAGCGCATGGGCGTGGAGGTGGTGGCCAATATCACCGGCGACGGACGGGTAAAGGACATCAAGCGTGCCCATGGCGCGGCGCTCAACGTGGTGCAGTGCTCCGGAGCCACGCTCGACCTGGCCGCGATGATGCAGGAAAAATACGCCACGCCCTTCATCCGCGTCTCCTACTTCGGCATCGAGGACATGTCGGCCGCCCTGTACGACGTGGCCGACCACTTCAAGGAGCAGGACCCGGCGGTCATGGCCAGGGCACAGGAACTGGTGCGCGGCGAGCTCTCCGTGCTCTATCCGGAACTCAAGGCACTGCGCAGGGACCTGGAGGGCAAGAGAGCTGCTATCTATGTGGGCGGCGCCTTCAAGGCCTTTTCCCTGGTCAAGGCCTTCCGCCATCTGGGAATGAAGGTGGTCATGGTCGGGTCCCAGACCGGGACCGAAGAGGATTACCAGGAGCTGGCCGGGATCACGGACGAGGGCACCATCATCGTGGACGACGCCAACCCCCTGGAGCTGTCGGCCTTCATCAAGGAGAAGGATGTGGACATCTTCGTGGGCGGGGTCAAGGAACGGCCCATCGCCTACAAGCTGGGCGTTGGGTTCTGCGACCACAACCATGAGCGCAAGGAAGCCCTGGAGGGGTTCGTGGGCATGCTCAACTTTGCCCGCGAGGTCCACCGCACCGTAACCAGCCCGGTGTGGCGTTTCGTGCCCAGGCGGCAGAACAGCCAAAAGGAAGAGCCCGTCAATTTCAAATCTCAAATTTCAAATTTGAAATCGCACGGGTCGGAGGCCTGCAGCGCATGAGCAGCCACCCCAGCTTCATCTCCACCACCAACGCCTGCAAGATGTGCAAGCCTCTGGGCGCGGCCATAGCCTTCAAGGGCATCCAGGGGTGCGTCCCCTTCCTGCACGGCTCCCAGGGGTGTGCCACCTACATGCGCCGCTACATCATCAGCCATTTCCGCGAGCCCGTGGACATCGCCTCCTCCAGCCTGGGGGAGAAGCACGCTGTCTACGGGGGAGGGCCGAACCTGAAAAAGGGCATCCTCAATGTGATGCAGAAGTACGGCGCCTCCGTGGTTGGGGTGGCCACCACCTGCCTGACCGAGACCATCGGCGACGACGTGCCCATGATCCTGCACGAGCTCAAAAAGGAGTTCGCCGATCTCGACCTCCCCGAGCTGGTCTGGGTGAGCACGCCTTCCTACGGCGGCACGCACATGGAGGGTTTCCACGCCGCGGTCAAGGCCACGGTGGAGCAGGTGGCCACGGACGCCGCCGGGCACGACGGGGTGAATCTCTTCCCTGGGTTCGTGTCCCCGGCCGACATCCGCTATCTCAAGGAAATCTGCCGCGATTTCCATCTTCCGGTCACCATCCTCCCCGACATCTCCGAGACCTTGGATGGCCCGGCCCTGGAGGACTATCAGAAGATTCCCTCAGGCGGCACACCTGTTGAGGACATCAGGTCCATGGCCGGGGCCCGGGCCTCGATAGAGTTCGGCCGCACGGCCAAGCCGGAGCAGATGCCGGGCGCGTTTTTGAACAAGCGGAACCAGGTCCCGGTGCACGGGCTGGGCCTGCCAATCGGCATCAGGGAAAGCGACGCCTTGTTCGAGGTTCTCGAGGAGCTGTCCGGCAGGCCCACGCCTTGCGGGCACGTCAGGGAGCGGGGCCGCCTGGTGGACGCCCTGGTGGACGGACACAAGTACGTGTCCGGGAAAAAGGCCGTGATCTACGGAGAAGAGGACATGGTCCTGGGGTTGACCGGCTTTTTGTCCGCGGTCGGGGTGCATCCCGTTCTGGTGGCCACCGGGGGCGAGCCGCTGAAGTTCGAGGAGCAGGTCAAGGCGCTGACCGAGGGGCTGGTGCCAGAGCCTCCAATCGTGCGCAAAGGGGTGGACTTCTTCGAGATCGGGGCCGAGGCCGAAGCCCTGTCACCCGACCTGGTGGTGGGCAACTCCAAGGGGTACAGGCTCATGTCCCGGGCCATGGACGTGCCCTTGATCCGGACCGGTTTCCCCATCCACGACCGTTTCGGGGCCCAGCGAGTTCTGCACCTTGGATACCGAGGGGCCCAGGCGCTGTTCGACACTATCGTGAACGCGGTCATCGAGCGCAAGCAGAACGATTCAGATGTGGGCTACGGCTACATTTGAAATCTCGAAGCTCCACGACAACCGTCCCCATATCGAGCTCTTCACCGAGCGGATGATTCTTAAGAGCCCAAGGAGGGCGCAGCATGACCATCAAGCCCAACCCCCACCGCCACCCCTGCTTCAACGTGGACGTC
>CAZUBS010000356.1:0-2863 GCA_964618595.1 uncultured Desulfohalobiaceae bacterium | reverse complement strand
GGGGTTCTGAGCGGGGGCCGCGGCATGGGCTACCCCCCGGCTGGGGCGCTGCGCTGCCTCGGCCCGGACGCCTCGGTGGGCGTTGCCGGGCTGGTGCCCGCGGTGGCGGCCTGGAACAGGGGCGTGCTGGCCGACCTGGCAGGGCGCCCTTTGTTCGACCCCAGGGTCACCGTGTTCGAGGGGGATGTGGGGGAGCTCTTCAAAGGCCCCCCGGCTGCTTTCGACGCCGTGCTGCTCGATGTGGACAACGGCCCCGAGGGGCTGACCCGTGTGGCCAATGACCGGCTCTACGCAACCGCCGGGCTGCGCAGTGCCCGCAGGGCCTTGAAGCCGGCCGGGGTCCTGGCCGTCTGGTCTGCCGGACCGGACCAGGCCTTTGTCAAGCGCCTGCGAGCCGCAGGGTTCACGGTGCGGGAAATCACGGCCCGGGGACGGGGCGCCCGCGGCGGGACCCACTACACGGTCTGGCTGGCCCGGCCGGTCTGACCCGGATCAAGGTTTCTGGAGCACCCTGCCGTCCACCGAGGCGATGTCCCGGCACCCGGTCAGCACCATGGCCTGGACCAGCTCGGTGCGCAGCTGTCCGAGATACGTTGCCACACCCTGCCTGCCGCCTCCCATGGCCGCGATGGAAACCGGACGCCCCACCAGCACCGCATCCGCCCCCAAAGCCAGCATCTTGAGCACGTCCACGCCGCTGCGCACCCCCCCGTCGGCCAGCACTGCGGCCCGGCCGGCAACCGCCTCTGCAATGTCCGGCAGCACAGTGGCCGTGCCCGGGGTGTGGTCGAGGACCCTGCCCCCGTGGTTGGAAACCACAATGGCGTCCGCCCCGGCTTCCACGGCCAGCATGGCGTCCTCCACGGTCATGAGCCCCTTGACGATGAACTTCGCCCTGGTCCGCTCGATAATGTGCGCCAGCTTGTCCTGAGGCTTTGGCGACACCGGCCGCCCCATCTTCTTCAAGGTCACCAAACCGGCCGCGTCCACGTCCATGCCCACGATGTCCGCGCCCGTGGCCACGGCCTTGTCCAGCTTGGCAAAGAGCTCCTCGTCCTCCCAGGGCTTGATGAACGGTATGCCCCGGCCGCCGAGCTTTTCGATGGCCGCAAAGGCGGCCTGGTGAATGAAGTCCGGCACTCCGTCTCCGCTGCAGCCCAGGGTGCCGCTGTCCACGCAGCCCCCCAGCACCGCCTCGATGTACTCCTCCTCAGTGACCTTGCCCCCCATGTTGAAGGACACCCCGCCGATCGGTGCGGCCAGCACCGGCAGGGCAAGGCTCGTTCCCAGGAGCTCGGTGGCTGTATCCGGCTCCACGACCTCGTGCACCAGGCGCATGTGCAGCTTGAACCGGGACAGTGCGTCCAGGTTGGCCGTGAATGCCGCCCCCGTTCCCACACCCCCCATTCCGGGCACCTCGCCGGCGCAGGCCTTTCCGTTGCACACCGGGCAGACCCGGCAGTACCCCTGCATCAGCTCCCTGGCCCTGGCGCGGATCTCTTCCATGCTCCTGTCTCCTTGCTCAGATTGGTCGCAACGCCGCTCCGGAATTTTGGGTTTGCCGGAACAAGGCAGCCGTCGTACACTTCTTTCCGGCAAACCTAGCAAAACAGAACCGTCTTGAAAACGCACAGCACGACACCCACGTGTCAAACCGGTCGCATGCACCAAACCGGGAGCCCTGCCATGCAGCCCGACAGACCCGGCAGCCTGGCCGTCCTGGCCCGTTCACTCGCCAGCGGGGCACTGCCCCTGGATGATTACCTGAAGGCAGCCTATGCCCGGTTGCAGGCCGTGGAGCCCGCCCTGCAGACCCTGGTGCCCGAGGAGGGCCGTTTTGAGCGGCTGGCCCGGGAGGCCCGGGCGCTCGGGAACGCCTTCCCCGACCCCTTGTCACGCCCTCCCCTGTTCGGAGTGCTTCTCGGGGTCAAGGACATCATCCATGTCACAGGGCTGCCCACCAGGGCGGGCAGTCGCCTGCCCCCGCAGGTCCTGAGCGGTGCGCAGGCCCCGGTGGTCACGCGGCTCACCCGGGCCGGAGCCCTGGTCCTGGGCAAGACCAGGACCACGGAGTTCGCCTACTTCTCCCCCGGGCCGACCCGCAATCCGAACGACCCGTCCCGGACACCGGGCGGTTCAAGCAGCGGCTCGGCCGCGGCCGTGGCTGCCGGCCTGTGCCCTCTGTCCCTGGGCACCCAGACCGTGGGCTCGGTCATCAGGCCGGCCTCCTTCTGCGGGGTGGTCGGCTTCAAACCCTCCCTGGGCAGGATTTCCACGGAAGGGATCATTTCTTTCTCCCCCACCGTGGACCAGGTGGGGTTTTTCTGTGGCAGCCTTGCGGACGCGGTCCTTGCCGCCGGCATCCTGCTTTCTGACCTGCAGGACAGCCCGGTCCCGCCGTCCCCGGTCCTTGGAGTTCCCAGCGGGGACTTCCTGGACATGGCTGACCCAGCCACCCTGGCCGTGTTCAACCAGGCCCTGCGACAGCTGCAGGACAAAGGGTTCGGGGTGCTGCAAATCCCTGCCATGCCCGACTTTTTGGAGATCAAAGAGCGGCACGAGGCCTTGATCGCGGCCGAGGCTGTCCAGGTCCACGACTCCTGGTTCAGGGAGCACCACGCACTCTACAGTGAGGCAACATCCCGGCTGCTGGAGCAAGGAGCCTCTGTTGCTCCCAGTGATCTCCCCCGGCTGAGGCAGAGCTGCCTGGAGCTGCGCCGCGCGCTCCAGGACCTCATGGACCGCCACAGCATCAGCGCCTGGATCAGCCCTGCCGCTGTGGGACCCGCGACAGTGGGCCTTCAATCGACAGGGGACCCGGTCATGAATCTGCCCTGGACCCACGCCGGTCTCCCTGTTCTCT
>CAZUBS010000355.1:0-2867 GCA_964618595.1 uncultured Desulfohalobiaceae bacterium | reverse complement strand
ACGAGCTGGGGCTGCGTTTTTGTGTCCATGACATTTTCTCCATGGTATTTCAGGTAGATAGCACGGAGATGTTGTTCATGACAAGATTCGTTCCC
Source organism: uncultured Desulfohalobiaceae bacterium (assembly GCA_964618595.1). Taxonomy (GTDB): domain Bacteria; phylum Desulfobacterota; class Desulfovibrionia; order Desulfovibrionales; family CAZUBS01; genus CAZUBS01. The sequence continues at coordinate 2,772 of CAZUBS010000355.1, read as the reverse complement.
TGGTCGGGGGACGCCTCGGTTGCCACCCCGGCATGAACGCGCTAAATTTTCATTTTTGGATCAGAGACACGAGGAGAAGGACATGTCAGCGGTGCTGGTATACATCACGGCAAAGGATGCGGACGAAGCAGAGAGGGTCGGCAGGGCCCTGGTGGAGTCGCGGCTGGCGGCATGCGTGAACATCATCGACAACATGCGCTCGCTCTATCGGTGGGAAGGGGAGATCCAGTCCAGCAGTGAGACAGTGCTTCTGGCCAAGACCCGGGTCGGCCAGGTCGGCTCCCTGGTGGACACGGTCCGGTCGGTTCACAGCTACGACTGCCCCTGCGTGGTCGCCGTGCCCATTGTCGACGGAAACCCCGCGTTCATCGAATGGATCAGGCAGGAAACCAGCCAGGCAGGTGCACATGATTGAGAAGAATCCGGAAAATCTGGAGCGGTATCTCAGGGAGAGCCTCGGCGGGCGGGTACGCCTGCTGGGCATCGGGGAGATAGGGTCTCTTGACGAGCAGGGCATGAAGGACTTCGGTTACGGCAAACCCCTGCAGGTGACCTATGAAAAGGACGGCAGGGAGCAGCAGGCCGTGTTGTCCATGATGCGCGGGGACCGCTACGGGCACCAGTTTTACTGGGACCGGGCCGCGATCCTCATGTTCCAGTACGATGCAGGCGGACGCATGGAAAAACATGTCCGCCCCCTGGGGCTGGGATATGTCGACGGGCAAGGTCGCATGGTCCCTGTTGCCGACCCGCGGGAGTTCTTCATTCTCAATGAGAAGGTTGCAGGGCACGATTACTTTCTGGACCTGGAACGCATCCGCACAGGGGACTTCAGGCGCGGTGACGAGGACCTGACCCGGAGCTTTGCCCGCTGGCTGGCCAGGGTGCATGCGGACAAGAAGAGCGACCCCGACCTCTACCTTCGCAGAGTGAGGCAGCTCATCGGGGACTCCGAGTGCATCTGGGGCCTGATCGACACCTATCCCTACCCCTACCGGGCATTTGGGCCGGAACGGTTCATGGCCCTTGAAAAGCGCCTGGTGGACTGGCGCTGGAAGCTCAGGCAGTACACGCACCGCCTGGCTGCGGTGCACGGCGACTTCCACCCCTGGAACGTGCTGGTCGCCGACTCGGACGACTTCACCGTCCTGGACCGCAGCCGCGGCGAGTGGGGGGATCCGGCCGACGACGTTTCCACCATGAGCTGCAACTACTTCCTCTACGGCCTGTACCAGGGCACCAGGCTGAAGGGGGACTTCGAACGCCTCTACCTGGCATTCTGGGAGGAGTACCTGGAGCAGACCGGCGACATGGAGATGCTGGAGGTGATCGCCCCGTTCTACGTCTTCCGCGGTCTGGTCATCGCCCACCCTGAATGGTACCCCGACCACCCCGAAGAGGTCCGCAGCGGCCTGTTGCGCTTCCTGGAGAACGTGCTGCGTGACGACTGCTTTGACTACCGAAACATCAATGTTTACATGTCCTGACCAATGGCGCTTCCTCTTTTTCTGGTGACCAGGCAGGACAGCGGCCTGAGGCTCAGGACCGCTCCGTTTGAACCGTCCGGCTGGATGCCGAGGATCGTGTGCTGAATCACGGCAAGGGCAGCGGGTGGGCGCTCTGGTTCGTGGGGCTTCCCGGGTGCGGCAAGTCAACCATAGCCGGAAGCGTGGCCACGGCCCTGGAGCAGCAGGGCCTGGACGTGGTCCATCACCAGATGGACCAGCGTCGCAAGGTGTACTTCCCCACCCCCTCGTATTCTCCCGAGGAGCGCACGCAGGCCTATGCCCTTTTCGTGGACGAGGCCGCAGCCATGGTCGCCTCGGGCAAGGGCGTACTCATGGACGCGGCCGCCCACAGGGTGGCCATGCGGGAAAGGGCCAGGGCCGTGATTGCCCGATTTGCCGAAATCCAGGTGGACTGCTCCCTTGAAACCGCCAGAAAGCGCGAGGCCAACCGCCCCGAAGGCCTGGTCATGGCCGACCTCTACGCCAAGGCCCTGGAACGCAAGCGCACCGGCAGACAGTTCGAGAACCTCGGCCAGGTCATCGGGGTTGATGTGCCCTTTGAGCCCAACCCCCGGGCGGAGCTGGTCCTGGACAGCGAAACCCTGTCGGTGGAAGAGGCCCGGGACGCTGTGCTCGAATTCCTGGGGAGCTGGCTTGGTTGGGAGCACGAGCCCGCCACATGAGCAGAACAGATGAGCAGAACATGAAGTTTCACCTCCATACCTTTGGGTGCCAGATGAATGTGGGCGACTCCATTTGGCTCGAAAATGCCCTGCGCAGCAGAGGGTGGACTCAGGCTGCCGAAGAAAAGGCCCGGGTCTTTCTGGTCAACACCTGCAGCGTGCGCGAAAAACCCGAGCAGAAGGTGTACAGCCTGCTCGGCCGCATCCGTCACCACTGGGAACGCGACCCCGGCGTGTTCGTAGGGGTGGGGGGGTGTGTGGCCCAGCAGATGGGCACCTCCCTCTGGGAGCGTTTTCCCTTCGTGAGGCTCGTGTTCGGCACGGATGGCGTGGCCATGGTGCCCGACGCCCTGGAGAGGCTGGTCAGTGAGCCCCGGCTGCACATCAGCCTGCTCGACTTCCTGGACCACTACCCGGAGCGGACACCCGCTGCAGCCGGCACGGGACAGACCCAGGCCTTCGTGAACATCATGCAGGGCTGTGACAACTTCTGCGCCTACTGCATCGTGCCCTACACCCGGGGACGGCAGAAATCCCGCTCCAGCAGAGCCGTGCTCGACGAGTGACGCGACCTGGTGGCC
>CAZUBS010000354.1:0-2887 GCA_964618595.1 uncultured Desulfohalobiaceae bacterium | reverse complement strand
GGCAGGGCGTCACCATGGCACGCCCTCCGTGAAGCTCTGCTCCGTTACTCACGGCGCGGCGACCTTGCGGGCGCGAACGCGGCGCTTTAGCCGCGATCAGTCATCACGCATATCACGCACATATCTTCAGAGGATGATTCCATGACTCATGCGTTTCCAGTCTACCGCGGCTCCATGCAGTATCGGTGTCTCGGCTGCGAGGCTGTCTACTCCATCGAAGAACTCCACTACACGTGTCCAGAGTGCGGCGGGGTCTTTTTGCTCGAGGATACGACTTTCGAGCGGCTGACCGAAACGCCCGGTGAGATGTGGCGCGATGTCTTCGACGCCAGGGCCGCGGCAAAGCGCGCCTCCATCCGTGGTGTTTTTCGCTTTTACGAGCTCATGGCCCCGGTGTTGGAAGAGGAGGATATCGTCTACCTCGGAGAGGGCAACACCCCGGTCATCGAGGCGAACGACGCCCTGGCCCAGCGCATCGGCCAGAGTTTCGCATTCAAGAACGACGGGCAGAACCCATCGGCATCCTTCAAGGACCGCGGCATGGCCTGCGCCTTCAGCTATCTGAAGCGGCTGGTGCGCGAGAACGAATGGGAGCAGGTGCTTACGGTCTGTGCATCCACGGGCGACACATCGGCCGCGGCCGCGCTCTATGCGGCGTACGTGGGCGCGCCGCTCACCTCGGTGGTCATTCTGCCGCAGGGCAAGGTCACGCCGCAGCAGCTGGCCCAGCCCCTGGGCAGCGGGGCGACGGTCATCGAGGTTCCCGGGGTCTTTGACGACTGCATGAAGGTGGTGGAGTTTCTTGCGGACAACTACCGGGTGGCCCTGCTCAACTCCAAAAACGCCTGGCGCATCCTGGGCCAGGAGTCCTACGCCTTTGAGACCGCACAGTGGTTTGACTGGGACATGTCCGGCAAGGCGGTGTTCGTGCCCATCGGCAACGCCGGCAACATCACGGCCATCATGTCCGGGTTTCTCAAGCTCAGGCGCCTGGGCGCCATCAGGGAACTGCCCCGGGTGGTGGGGGTGCAGTCTGCCCACGCCGACCCGGTCTACCGCTACTACAGCCAGGAGGAGGGACGGCGCAGCTACGAGTCCGTGACCGTGACCCCGAGCGTGGCCCAGGCGGCCATGATCGGCGACCCGGTGTCCTTCCCCAGGGTGCGCCACCTGGTCGGTCAGTACGAGGGCATGGGCGGGAGTGTGGCCGTGGTCCCGGTGGAGGAGCAGGCCATTATCGAGTCCATGCTGCTGGCCAATCGCCACGGCCACATCTCCTGCACCCAGGGGGGGGAATGCCTGGCCGGCTTGACCAGGGCCATGGAGCTCGACCTGCTGGACAAGGACGAGCTGGCCATCCTGGACGCTACCGCCCACATGCTCAAGTTCATCGGCTTTCAGGAGATGTACTTCCAGGACAATTTTCCGCCAGAGTACGACATCCGTCCCCGGGAGCAGCTCATCAACCGCCCTGAGCCGGTTTTGACCCAGGAAGACCTGACCTCCCTGTCCCGCCGGGAGTTCGCAGAGAAGGCGGGCAGGGTGATCGTGGAAAAGCTCGGGCTGGTAAAGAAGTAGCCTGCCCAGGCAGTTCGGATGTCCTCAAAGCGAATCCGCGCTGATCAGCTTCTGGTGGAGCAGGGACTGACTCAGAGCCGGGAGCGGGCCAAGCGGCTGATCATGGCCGGACAGATCCACCTCGTCGATGACACCGGCGCCAGGGAGAGGGTGGACAAGCCGGGGCAGCAGCTCCCCCCCGAGGCCAGGCTCGAGGTGTCGGCTGTTCAGCGCTATGTCTCCAGGGGCGGGGAAAAGCTGGAGACCGCGCTGGAGCACTTTGACCTGGAGGTGACCGGCCTGACCTGCCTGGACGTGGGGGCATCGACCGGGGGGTTCACCGACTGCCTGCTCCAGCACGGCGCATCCCGGGTCTATGCCGTGGACGTGGGCTACGGCCAGCTGGACTGGAAGCTCAGATCCGATCCCCGGGTGGTCATCCTGGAGCGGGTCAACTTCCGCCACGCCTCCCCCGACCTGATCCCCGAAGCAGTGGACCTCATCACGGTTGACTGCTCCTTTATCTCCCTGCAGCACATCCTCCCGCCCTGTCTGCACTTCATCAAGGAGAACGGGCAGATCATCGCCCTGATCAAGCCCCAGTTCGAGGTGGGTCGGGGCAGGACCAACAAAGGGGTGGTGCGCTCTGAGGCCCTGCAGCAGGAAGCGGTAAAGCAGGTGATCGGGTTTGCGGTCGAGCTCGGCCTGCGCTGTCTGGGCGTGGTGCCCTCAAAAGTAAAAGGACTGGGAAACTACCTGCAACCAGTTGATATCCGGCAATGAAACAAAGGGCATGGGTTCATCTCGTTTTTGATCAGGTCGGGGCAACCGGTTGGTTGCCCTGCGGTCACACCTGCCGGTTACTGATCCGTAGCTTCTTCCGCTGCCCAGTACAGCATACCAAAACCGCCTCGCTGCTATTTGAGTTATGCCATCAGCCCTAATCCAAACAGCCTTTATACTTTCAGAAAAAATCGAAAAAATCCAAGCTGGATTCAAGTTTTTATCGATGTCGACCACAAGGAACGGTATTACCGGGGGACCCTGCCCGACATTCCTCCCGGGCACATGCCGCCTCCTGGACAGTGCCGGATCTGGATGCCGGGTGTCCCGCCGGGACAGCAGCCCCGCAGGGAAACTGCTGGGATCTCGAACGCCAGGTCCCGCCCGGCGCGTGGCTTATCCGGAGGGGTTGAGAGCGTCATCATCCCCCGGCATCACGAAAATACGAAATGAAAAAGGCCCCGGAATCGCTTCCGGGGCCTTGGTATGTGCGTGGCGTCCCCAGGGGGATTTGAACCCCCGTTACCGGCGTGAGAGGCCGGCGTCC
>CAZUBS010000353.1:0-2897 GCA_964618595.1 uncultured Desulfohalobiaceae bacterium | reverse complement strand
AGCGCACCTCAGCGGCCATCATGGTGCTGCTCGGGTTTCTGATCACCATGAACGCCGTGGCCATCCTGCTGCGCAGGAAGTTCGAGCGCCGGTGGTAGGCTGCGGCGCGGTTTCCCGAAGAACCAACAGGTCGTGTGGCTTGTTGTTCATATTGGTCGCATTGATTGAATCGGAAAACGAAAAAACTGGAAACGGAGGTTTCACATGCTCAAGAAGAGTGTTCTGATCTTTGCCGCCATGCTGCTGCTGGCACCCGCCGGCATGGTCCAGGCCCAGTCCGCCAGGGATTACGTCAGCATTGTCGGCTCATCCACGGTCTACCCCTTTGCCACCGTTGTGGCCGAGACCTTTGGCAGGACCACCAGCTACAAGACCCCCAAGATCGAGTCCACCGGCTCAGGCGGCGGCTTCAAGCTCTTTGCCGCCGGAGTTGGCGTCGAGCACCCCGACATCAGCAACGCCTCCAGGCGCATGAAGAAGTCTGAGTGCGAGATGTGCAAAAAGAACGGCGTCACCGACGTTGTCGAGGTCAAGGTGGGGTACGACGGCATCGTGATCGCCAACTCCCGGAAGGCCAAGCAGTTCGAGCTTTCCCTCAAGGACGTCTACCTGGCCCTGGCCAAGGAGGTCCCGGATCCGAGCGGTGCCAGGAAGCTCGTGCCCAACCCGTACAAGACCTGGAACGACGTCAACGCCAACCTGCCCAAGGTCAAGATCGAGGTCCTCGGCCCGCCCCCGACCTCCGGGACCCGCGACGCCTTTGCCGAGCTGGCCATGGAAGGCGGCGCCAAGAAGTTCGACTGGCTGGCGGAGCTCCGCGGCACGGACAAGAGCGCCTTCAAAAAGGCGGCCCACACGGTCCGGGAGGACGGCGCCTACATCGAGGCGGGCGAGAACGACAACCTGATCGTGCAGAAGCTGGACGTCAATCCCGATGCCCTGGGCATCTTCGGCTACAGCTTCCTGGACCAGAACATGGACAAGCTGCAGGGCTCGATTGTCGGCGGGGTCGCACCGACATTCGACAACATTGCTGTTGGTGACTACCCGGTATCCCGTCCCCTGTTCTTCTACCTGAAGAAGGCCCACGTGGGCGTGATTCCCGGCTTGAAGGAGTACGTGCTCGAATTCACCAGTGAAAAAGCGTATGGTCCCGACGGCTACCTGTCCGAGAAAGGGCTGATCCCCATGCCCCAGGAAGAGCGGACCAAGTTCAGGAGTGCGGCCACAAACCTCACCACCCTCGATTGCGGCGATCTGTAACACAACACTTCCAGGGGCGTCCGCCCGCCATGGCGGCCGCCCCTGGATTTCTTGCCGGAGCATCAAGCGGGGAATCAAACGGTTATGAAAGAGTCCACAGCGATCAACGAAAAACCCCAGACGCGCCACAATATTTCCGAAGCGGGCAAAAGAGATCTCGTCAGTCGTGAAAAGCGTGAGACTGTCGGGGAGTACACCACGCAAAACGCCCGCATGACCTGCCGCAACGTCGATGTCTTCTACGGTGCAAAGCAGGCCATCCGCAACGTCTCCCTGGACATCGGGCGCAACGAAGTCGTGGCCTTGATCGGCCCTTCCGGCTGCGGCAAATCAACCTTCATACGCTGCCTGAACCGGATGAACGACACCATCGAAGGCTGCCGGGTCAGCGGTGAAATCTTTCTGGACGATCAAAACATCTATGCGGACAAGATCGATGTGGTGCCGCTGCGGGCCCAGGTCGGCATGGTCTTTCAGAAGCCCAACCCGTTTCCCAAGTCGATCTACGACAACATCGCCTATGGCCCCAAGATCCACGGGCTGGCCTCCTCGCGGGTGGAGCTGGACCAGGTAGTGGAGACATCGCTGAAGAAGGCCGGGCTCTGGGATGAGGTCAAGGACCAGCTCAACCATCCGGGCACAGGGCTCTCCGGCGGCCAGCAGCAGCGGCTGTGCATCGCCCGCGCCATCGCCGTCAATCCGGAGGTCATCCTCATGGACGAGCCCTGCTCGGCCCTGGACCCCATTGCCACGGCCAGGATCGAGGACCTGATCGACGAGCTCAGGGAGCACTACTCCATCGCCATCGTCACCCACTCCATGCAGCAGGCCTCCCGGGTATCCCAGCGGACAGCCTACTTCCACCTCGGCGACCTGATCGAGGTGGGACCGACCGAACGCATCTTCACCAACCCCAGACACCAGCTGACCGAAGACTACGTCACCGGCAGGTTCGGATAACCGCCCGGCAGCCAGGGAGCCCGCATGAGAAGACAGCACATCGTCAAGTCCGTTGACGGGGGAATCGAGATTTTGAAGTCCAAGGTGGCCCACATGGCCGACGAGGTCTCTGTCCAGCTGACCAAGGCCATCCAGGCACTGACCAGTGGGGACACGGAGCTGGCCCAGCTGGTGGTCGAGGGCGACCATGCCGTCAACCAGCTGCAGATGGACATCGACGACTACACGGTCAATCTGCTGGCCCGTCGCCAACCCCTGGCCCAGGACCTGCGCAGCATCGTGACCACCTCCAAGATCGCTGCCGAGCTGGAACGCGTCGCAGACTACGCCTCGTCCATCAGCAAACACGTGGCCACACTGAAGGACCCGCTTCTCGAGGCACCCGTAAAATCCTTCGTCACCATGGGCAACATCTCAAAGGAAATGCTCACAACCGCCATCCAGTCCTATTTGAATGCCGACGAGAAGCTGGCCCGGAAAACCTGGTGCAGGGACGAGGCCATCAATGCCCTCTACGAGGAGCTGCTGCTCCAGCTGGAAAAGATCATGCTCGAGCAGCCTTCTTCCATCAAGATGTGCACCCGGCTGCTTTTTGTCGGGCGCTGCTGCGAGCGCATCGGCGACCACATCAAGAACATTGCCGAGAACGTCCACTACATTGCACGGGGCGAGCT
>CAZUBS010000352.1:0-2897 GCA_964618595.1 uncultured Desulfohalobiaceae bacterium | reverse complement strand
CCTGCCTCCCAGCCCAGAATGCAGATCCCGTGGCGGTCGGCCAGGGCGATGCTCTCCTGCTGGTCGAAGAACAGGCTCTTGCGTGCTTCCACGGCCAGGCAGGTGGCACCGGCCTCGACCATGGTCCGGATGGTCCCCGTGCCTATGGCCGGCTGGTCGATATGCGCCTCCTGCCCCGGCTTGAAGACCTTGATCACCACGCAGCCCGTGCCGGCGAGTTCCCCGGCCCTGTGGATGGTGGCATTGGTCCCTTCCATGGCCTCGACCGCGATCACCATCTCCTCCTTGACCACCAGGCACTGGCCGATGTCCATGTCCCCCAGAGACTTGCCAAGCGGCCAGCCGAAACAAACATCGGAAAGCTCCCGCTGGGAAGGATGCCTCCTGGTCAGGACCCCCGGGGGCGTCATGAGGCCGGGGGCGAAGGCCAGCGGGGAGACTATGCTGAGCCCTTCCGACTCGAGCTCCCGTGCCACCGCCCCGAGCAGGGAGTTGTCGTTCTTGTTGCGCAGCCTGAAGAGAAGTCTGGCGGCCCGGAAGTCAGGCCTGAGGTGCAGGGCCTTTGGCTTGTTGATGGCCCCGGCAAAGACCACCTCCCGGACGTCGCGGCGCTTGAAAAAGTTCAGCAGCTTTCCCAGCTGGCCGAGCCGCAGCCACTGCAAAGCATCGACCTGGGATGTTAGCTCCGGGCAGGTGTGGCCGGTAAAGGCCACGGCAACCACCGTGCGGTTGCGGCTTCTGGCCCCTTCGGCAACAAGAAAGGGGAACTGGCCTTCCCCGGCGATGAGTCCAAGCGGTGTACTCATGTCTGCTCACGTCAGCGAAGCTCTGTACCCCGGCGAACCGCTCATTCCGGGGTGATGCAGCCCCTGGTGCTGGTGCGGATGAAATCCACCAGCCTGGCCACCTCGGGGTAGTGGCCAAAGGATTCGCCAACCTGTTGCAGGGCCTCCTCCCGCTTGATTCCCGAGGTCCAGATGATCTTGTAGGACTTCTTCAGGGCGCTGATGGCGTCCCTGGCAATCCCCCGCCTCCTGAGACCGATCAGGTTGAGCCCGCGCAGCCTGGCCCGCTCGCCTGCTGTGAGCATGTAGGGGGGGACATCCTGGGCCACGCCGGTCTTCCCCCCCACAAAGGCATAGTCCCCGATGCGGGCAAACTGGTGCACAGCGGACAGCCCCCCGATGACGGTACCGGCCCCGATGACCACGTGCCCTCCCAGGGTTGCGGCATTGGCCAGGATGGCCTCGTCGCCGACACGGCAGTCGTGGGCTACGTGCACATAGGCCATGAGCAGACATCCCGAGCCGACCCTGGTGGTTCCCCCTCCGGTCTCGGTGCCGCGGTTGATGGTCACGTACTCCCGGAAGGTGTTCTCGTTGCCGATCTCCAGGACGGTGGGCTCGCCATCGTACTTGAGGTCCTGGGGGTCGCCCCCGATGCAGGCGTAAGGATGGACCTGGTTGTTTCTGCCCATCCTGGTCAGTGACTTGATCTGGGCAAAGGCATGGATCTTCGAGCCCTCGCCGATCTCCGCACCGGCCTCGACCAGGGCATAGGGGCCCACGCTCACTCCGTCTCCCAGCTCGGCCGCGGGATCGACGATGGCGGTTGGATGGACGTCCGTGCTCACGCCACTGTCTCCTTGTCGACAACTGCCGCGGTCAGCACGCCCTGGGCGACCACCTTGTCCAGCACCCTGGCTTCGGCCTCCATCTTCCAGATGTTCAGCTTGTGCCGCAGATAGCGCGCCGTGATCAGGAGCTGATCGCCGGGATAGACAGATTGACGGAACCTGACCTTCTCCACCCCCGTGAACAGGAAGAGCTTCCCGTCCATGGCCTCCGGCAGGGACTTGACCACGAGCAGGGCCCCGGCCTGGGCCATGGCCTCCAGGATGAGCACGCCCGGCATGACCGGAAAGCCAGGGAAATGCCCCTGGAAAAAGGGGTCGTTGAAGGTCACGTTCTTGTACGCCTCGATGACCTCGTAGGCCGTGAAGCGCTCGATCCGGTCCACCAGCAGAAAGGGGTAGCGGTGGGGGAGCATGCCCATGATGTCGAGGTGGTCTGGTGCGGCTCTGGTCATGCAGTGGTCCCCCCTTTTTCGAGTTGATCGCGCAACCTGGCCAGCTCCTTCTCCAGGGCCCTGAGCTTCCGGAACATGTCCGGAAGACGGGGTGCGACAGAGGCATAGCGGAGAAAACGCATGTGCTCCATGGCCGGAATCCCACCGTAATCCTTGCCCGCATCAAGGGATTTCCCGACCCCGGACTTGGCACCGACCCGGCAGTTGTCGCCGATCGTGAGATGGCCGGCCACACCGACCTGTCCGGCCAGGACCACGTTCCTGCCCACGGTGGTGCTCCCGGCTATACCCACCTGCGCCACGATCACCGAGCCCTGGCCGATGTGCACGTTGTGTCCGATCTGCACCAGGTTGTCGATCTTGGTGCCGCGGCCGATCCTGGTCTCGCCCAGGGCTGCCCGGTCGATCGTCGTGCCGGCGCCTATCTCGACCTCGTCCTCCACCACCACCGTGCCGATCTGGGGAATCTTCTCCCGGCCCTGCTGCCCCATGGCAAAGCCGAACCCGTCGCTGCCGAGAACCGAGCCGGCATGAACGACCACCTTTTGACCGATAGAAGTGCCGGCCATGACCGTCACGTTGGGGTACAGGACGCACTCCTTCCCGATCGTGCTGTCCTCCCCTACATAGACCCCGCTGAACAGCGTGGTCCCGGCCCCGATGGCCGTCCCCGGCCCGACATACACAAAGGGGTAGATGGTCACACCCTCGCCCAGATCGGCCTCGGGGTGGACAAAGGCCTGCCCGCTCACCCCGGTAAAGGTGCCCTGGGGCTTTGCAAAAAGGGCCACTGCCCTGGCAAAGTCGAG
>CAZUBS010000351.1:0-2902 GCA_964618595.1 uncultured Desulfohalobiaceae bacterium | reverse complement strand
GGAAGAACAGTTGGTATGCTTTCATGTTGTCGTGGATTTTGGCGGTGAAGAGGTGCCGGTATGAGGGGTGATCACGAGAAATAACGATCGAGTCCGCCCCCACTGCTTGAGGAAGGTGCGCCAGGGCAGATGCTTGTCGGGCTCTCGACCGGAATGTACACGAAGCCCGGCAGCATCGAATCCGGTTGCGACCATGAAGTGCAACTGCCGGGCGGGGCCCAGCCCCATGTCCACCATGACAATGATGGGGACATCAGCTTCGAGATAGGAAAGCATTTGGGTGACATGGCCGGCATTCTTCCACTGGGCCTGATAACCCAGCGACCGTGCATAGAGCACCATGTCCAAAAACAAGGTGCCTGAATCACTGCCCTGTTCTCTGAAAATGGAGGATGCGATTTCCCCGGGAGGTACAGGGTCTCCGTGGAAATCGAGCAGGGCGGCCAAGGATGCCGGCCCGCACTGGTAATCGTCCTGGGGGTAAAAGGGCACGTTTGCGATGAAATATTCTCCTGCAATGCCTCCAGCGGGGCGGCCATCATCTGCGTACGGTGCTGTTGTGGTGCAGCCCGTAAGGGCAGCTGCAAGACAAACCAGCACCGGAAACGCCCACAGCAGGGTCAGTGCCCTGCTGTGCCGTTTCCGGTGTGGTGGCTGCAGTTTCATGGTGCGAGGCTAGCTCTGACAACCGGCTCAGGTCAATCGAAGGACGAGCAGAACCAAAACGACTATCAGGAGGACGGCTGCAACCACTCCCAAGGCACCTCCGGCAGGGGCGAGATTGTCCAGCTGTGTCGCCAGGGCGTGAACTTCGGCGTCGGAAAGCTGAGCCAGGCGGGCGTTTATCTCCTGGGACGTGTAGCCCAAGTCCTGCAGGCGTTTGGCAACCATCTTGTTTTCAAGGGCTTGCTGCACATGGGCCATGTCCTGCTGGCGCATGCTCGTGGACATTGATTCCTTGCTGGGAACAAAGCCGGCATTCACATTGGGAACGACACTGACCAGGCTCATGAGAACCACAAGCAGTAGTGCCGTTGTTTTGAAAAGATTTGAGCTGATGAGCCGTTGCATATGCCTTCCTCCTGGTTTGGGTTTGAGTGAAATCCTCATGACATCTCATCCGTCAGGCTAAATCCGGGGTTGGGGGTTTTGCTATCCCGCTGGCCCGGAAAATAGCCCACATCAGTAATGTTACATGAATAATTTTTGCCAAAGTCAAGTCTGGGTGCGGGAGGAGCTTGCCAGGAGTGTTTCCATTCTTATTGTATAGTGAGCGCAGGACCAGGCTGTCCGCGAGGATGAACAGTTTGTGAACATCGCAATTCTTCGGCAGCGGAGATGTCGCGGCCCCAAGGGGCTGCTCCTCCAGCCGGGATGCGCGGCAGGGCCTGACCGGCCCATTCAAGAAATTCCATCCCGGGACTGCTTGGCCTGCGCCTGACTATTGACCCGCCACTCTCCCGCCACCCGACTTCCCGTATCATTCTGCCTCATGTACACAGAGAACTGTTGGCTCGGCTCAGGTCGATCGGGCCACTGAATCAACACAAACAAGCCAGATACCAAATCTGAAGGGGACCGGAACATGCCTTCATTTGACATCGTCAACCAGACAGACATGCAGGAAGTGGACAACGCAGTGAACAACGTGACCAAGGAGATCGCCACACGCTATGATTTCCGGGGCACGACAACCCAGGTCGACTTCAACCGCAAGGAAGGGCGCATCCATATCCTGACCGGGGACGAGATGAAGCTCCGGGCCGTCAGGGACATGCTCATCTCCCATTTCACCAGGCGCAAGCTGGATGCCAAGGCCCTTCATTTCAAGGAGCACGAGCCAACCTCCAAGGGGCAGCTCAAGCAGGAGGTCACCATCAGGCAGGGAATCGACAAGGACACGGCCCGCGACCTGGTCAAGCTGATCAAGGGCTCAAAACTCAAGGTGCAGGCCGCGATCCAGGACGACCAGGTTCGGGTCACCGGCAAAAAGATCGACGACCTGCAGGCCGTGATCGGCCTGGTCAAGGAGAGCGACATCGACATCCCGCTCCAGTTCGTGAACATGAAGTGATCCGGACCGGTTGCCGAGGCGCATTCCACACGAAACGTCGAAGAACCAAAAGTATCAAGGGTGCACATTTTATTGTGAGGTGGTGTGCACAATCAGCGCTTCACCTGTACAGAAAAATCATCGTGGCGCTGTAAGAAATGGGTGGTCAGCGGCAAAAGTACAAAAAATTGTACGGCAGGCAAGGGTGCAGCAGACTGGTGGAGTGCTGCAGGGGGTGTTGCAACGCGCGGTCTCAGTCCCGCGGAACTTCCAGCACGGCCCCGCAGTCCTCACAGCGGTAGCGGACCGAGCGTGCTTGTTTCGGCTCAACCTTCTCGAAGTCGGCGTGCCTTTTCCCCCGGGCTTCCAGGCACTCCGGGCAGTACCCGCGGCAGAGCTCCGCTTGCGATATGGTCAGGTGACACTGCCTGCAACGGAGCAGGTCAGGGGCCTGATCCTTGAGAAGCAGGAGGTTGTGGTGTGGGCACTCCGGCATGCAGAGAGTGGACCTGCTGGAGGCAGTGCTGTCAAGTGGCGGCCGGAAGAGGAAGGCTGACGCCGGCCCCTGGAGTTCAACCCTTGATGTTCAAACCCCGAGGTAGCGCTTGCAGACCCATTGATCCTCCCGGAGCTCTGCAGGCCCGCCCGACCACACCAGCTGTCCCTTGTCCATGATCAGCAGGCGGTCGGCCACCCGCAGCAGGGCATCCAGGCTGCGGTCCACGACCAGAAAGGACTGCCCCCCGGCCTTGAGGCGTTCCAGGCAGTGCCAGATCTCGTCCCTGAGCAGCGGGGCCAGCCCTTCGGTGGCCTCGTCCAGCACCAGCAGCCGGGGGTTGGTCATCAAGG
>CAZUBS010000350.1:0-2919 GCA_964618595.1 uncultured Desulfohalobiaceae bacterium | reverse complement strand
TATCGCGGCCAGCGCTTTGGCCTATCTCGGGTACAGGGCAGACCGGCGGCGGCAGGGAATCGACCTCGACCGCACACTGCGGGAGATACCTCTCCACAGCGGGCAGATGGAGCGTCCCGAATGACCAGGCTCTTCTATGCCTGCGACCTCCACGGATCCGAGCATTGCTGGAACAAGTTCCTCATGGCCGGCGAGATGCACCGGGCGAACGCACTCATTCTGGGGGGCACCCTCCTGGCCCGGGGTATCCAGTGGCTGGTCAAGGAACGCGGGAACACCTGGTCCTGCCGACTTGGAAAGCGGGTGCTGGAGGCCCGGACAGCCAATGACCTGCAGCAGCTGGAAAACCATGTCCGCAACCGTGGCCTCTACCCCTACCGGACAACCGAGCAGGAGCGTCTCCAGCTGGAAAGCTCACCAGAGCTGCTCAAAGCCGCCTATCAGCGGCTGGCCTCGGAAACCCTCACCCGCTGGCTTTCCCAGGCCAGGAAGCTGTGCAGGCCCGCCGGCCGCCGCGTGTATCTCACCCCCGACAGCATTGCCCCGGCTCTCCCCGGTACATTGGAGGAAGCAAGTCTAGACGGTGGCGTCGTCTGGGCCCAGCAGGGGGTTTTCCAACTGGACCAGGACCACCAGCTGGTCAGCCATGGCTGCACCCACCACACCCCGTTCGATTGCGTCGAGGCAGCTGAAGAGAACACCCTGATCTTGAGCCTGGACACTCTGGTGCAGCAGCTCGACGACGTCTACAATGCCGTGTTCAGCTTCCACGCCCCACCCCACGATTCCGGCCTGGACCACGCTCCGGATCCTGGACGGACATCATCGCTTTTCCCGACCGGGAGCCGTGCTGTGCGCTGGGTCATAGAAACCCACCAGCCCCTGCTGAGCCTGCACGGAATGGTCCCGGCGCCGGGCAGGCGCTTTGCCCGCATCGGGCGTACCCTGTGCGTCAATCCAGGGTCCTTCTGCTCCGAAAGCGTGCTTTCCGGGATGCTCTTCGTCCTGGACAGGACGGGGATCAGATCCTTTCAGCCCGTTCAGGGATGATCCATCCCTGAAACCATGCCGGATCAAGCCGAGGCAAGAACCCCGGGGAGAAAGTGCTTTGGGACGCGGCTCAGATCCTGGCCACGGCCAGGAAAACCTCCCATTCTTCTTGGAAGTGCAGGGGGGCTCTGGTATGTTCCCCTCACCACGAACCCGTGCCCTCAGGAGCGCACCATGGAGTTCGGATACAGACCATACGGCCCGGCGGGCCGCACCCGGATCGCCTGCCCGCGATGCAACGGATTGCTCCTGCTGCGCCGCGGCTGACGCCGGGTCGAGCTGGTCTGCAGGTCCTGCAGCCGAACCTTCACCCTGGATCAGATGGGCGAGCACCTCGGCGACGAGGAGCTGGAAAACTTCCTGGCCACGGTGCCGTGTGACCGCGTATAAAAAAGGAGCACCCATGCCTGCCAAGCCAGTTGCCGCCTCCAGCCTGACCATGGCCCACATGACCCTGCCCGAGGACGCCAATGCCGCGGGCAGCGTGCACGGCGGGGTGATCATGAAACACATCGACACCGCTGGCGGGGTGGTGGCCATGCGCCACGCCCGCGCAAACGCGGTGACCGCCTCCATCGACCGGCTGGACTTCCACCAGCCCGTGCACGTGGGCGAGCTGCTCATCCTCTGGGCCAGCGTCAACGGCGTGGGGAAGAGTTCCATGGAGGTGGGGGTGCGGGCCGAAGCCGAAAACCTGCTCACCGGCGACCGCCGCCACGTGGCCTCGGCCTACATCACCTACGTGGCCCTGGACGAGGAGCGCCGCCCCACCCAAGTGCCGGCCATCATCCCCGAGACCGAGGAAGAAAAGCGACGCCACGCCGCCTACCTGGAGCGCCGCGAGAAACGGCTGGCCGCCTGCCGGGAGGAGTGAGCCGGGACCGTTCTTGATCGGACCGATCCGACCGATCCGACCGATCGGTCGGACCCTGCATCGGACTCCGCCCGGATGCGCCACCCCTTCTCGCCAGACCCCCAAAGTCATCCCCGGGCTTGCCTGTCCGACGAAGCCTTGGAGAAGACTGAACCCGGGGATCCAGTGGTTCTCGGCGAAGGAACAAAAGGCACTGGATTCCCGTTTTCACGGGAATGACGTGGGTGGGTGGGTCGGTGCTTCTTGCTTTCTCGACCAATCAAACATGACCGAGATCACGCAAAAATCCCCGTCACCCCTTACAGAAAGGGCCTTTTCCACTTGTTCCAGTCACTTGCCCTTCCTTCCAGCTTCCGACTACGAGCTTCGAGCTTTTTTCCCCTGTTCCGCCACCGCCCGAGTCGCCCGTTCCACGGCATCCGAATCTCCCAGATAGAAGCTCCGCTCCGGCCGCAGCCGCTCGTCCAACTCGTAAACCAGGGGGATGCCGGTGGGGATGTTCAGGCGGGTGATGGCATCGTCCGAGACCTGGTCCAGGTGCTTGACCAGAGCGCGCAGGCTGTTGCCGTGGGCGCAGATCAGGACCCGCTCGCCCCGGCGGATGGCGGGGACCAGCACGTTGTGCCAGTAGGGGATGACCCGTTTGACCGTGTCCTTGAGGCTTTCGGTCAGGGGCAGCTTGTCCTCGGGCACGCCGCGGTACTTGTCCTCGTGGCCGGGGAAGCGAGGGTCCTCCTCGGTCAGGGCCGGGGGCGGCACGTCATAGCTGCGCCGCCAGACAAAAACCTGCTCCTCCCCGTGCTCGGCCGCGGTCTCGGCCTTGTTCAGCCCCTGCAGCGCACCGTAGTGGCGTTCATTGAGCCGCCAGTGGTTGGCCACGGGCAGCCACATCAAGTCCATCTCCTCGAGCACGATCCACAAGGTCTTCACGGCCCGCTTGAGAAACGAGGTGAATCAGCGCTCGACCCCGTACCCGCCCGCCTTGCCCAGCAGGG
>CAZUBS010000349.1:0-2919 GCA_964618595.1 uncultured Desulfohalobiaceae bacterium | reverse complement strand
CCTCCCTGAACCCCGGCCTGGGCATCGGCCCCGTGGCCTCGGGGACCGTCCTGCCACCCTCGCGCATCGCCCTGACCAGGGACAACCTCAAGCGCCGGCTTGCCCTCTCCACCATCAGCCCGCTCCCTTACACCGTGCTCGGAGTGGCGCTGCTGTCACCCAGGGGCATGACCGGCGGCATGGTGCACATCGCCATGCACGCCTTCGGCAAGATCACCCTGTTCATGTGCGCCGGGGCCATCTTCGTGGCCGCGGGCAAGAAGTACGTCAGCCAGCTGGACGGCATTGGCCGGCGCATGCCCGTGACCATGCTGGCCTTCTTCATCGGCTCCCTGTCGGTCATCGGGCTGCCCCCCTGCGGGGGGTTCATCTCCAAGTGGTACCTGCTGCTGGGGTCCCTGGAGTCCGGCCACACGGCCTTCGTGCTCGTTCTGCTTGGCAGCTCCTTCCTGAACACGGCCTACTTCATGCCCATTGTCTACAGGGCTTTTTTCAAAGCTCCCCAGGGAGAGGACGCGGCAACCGGCTTTGCAGAGGCGCCTGTCTTGTGCACGGCACCACTGGTGCTGACCGCGGCCAGCTCCGTGGTCCTGCTCTTCTACCCGCAGCCGTTTCTGAGGCTGGCGGAAATGGCCGTAGCCGGCCTTATTGGAGGATGACGCAATGCACGTTCCAGAGTTCAACGAACAAGGCGAGCGCATGGTCCTCGGCCACGATCCCGTCCCTCCGTACCCAAAGGTATTCTGGATCACCTTCCTGGCGGGCCTGGCCTATCTTGCCTTTATCATCATATCGACCTCGGGCCAGAACGGCCTGACGCATTAGGAGACGGGAATGGCTCAACAGTCCACAAAGGACAAAAAGCATGTCTTCGACAACCCCAGGAACCTGCAGCGACTGCTCAGGGTCTTTTTTGCCAGCCTGGTGGTTCTCTTCCTGCTCGATGCGGTGGTTGAAAAACACCCCTACTTCCCCTGGGAAAATGGGTTCGGATTTTACGCGGTGTACGGCTTCATTGCCTGCGTGATCCTGGTGCTGGTGGCCCGTTTCATCCTGCGCCCCCTGGTCATGAGGAGGGAGGACTTCTATGATCGGTGACTTCCTGCACCCCTCCCTGATCATGATGGGGGGCGCCCTTGCAGTGCCGCTGCTCCATGGGAACGCCAAGCGCGTCTTCATGGTTCTGCTGCCCCTGGTCAGCCTGTTCAACCTGCTGCAGATCCCGCACGGGGTTCACCTGCAGCCGGAATTTCTAGGTCTGTCCCTGACCATGGTCCATATGGACAAGCTGTCCTTTGTCTTTGGTCTGATATTTCACATCGTCGCTGCCATCGGCATGGTCTTTGCCCTCAAACATGAAGGCAATGTGCAGCACGTGGCAGGGCTGATGTATGCCGGTGCCGTTCAGGGCGTGGTCTTTGCCGGGGACATGCTGACCCTGTTCCTGTTCTGGGAGGCGTTGACCCTTACCGCGGCCATGGTCATCTGGTCGCACAGCACGAGACAGTCCCGGGCCGCTGGTTTCCGTTACATGCTGGTCCATGCCGCCGGAGGCTTGTGCCTGCTGTTCGGCATTGTGCTGCGCTTGCATGAGACGGGTTCCCTGGACTTTGGGTACATCGGGCTGGACAACGGTCTTTCGTCGCTGCTCATTTTTCTCGGTTTCGGCGTCAACGCAGCCTGGCCCGCTCTCCACGCCTGGCTCACCGATGCCTACCCCGCAGCTTCCCCCACCGGTACGGTGTTTTTGTCCGCCTTCACCACCAAGAGCGCGGTCTATGTCCTGGCCCGAGCCTTTCCGGGTGCGGAGCCGCTCATCTATATAGGCGCCATAATGACCGCCTTCCCCATCTTTTATGCGGTTATTGAAAACGACCTGAGACGCGTCCTGTCCTACTCCCTCATCAACCAGGTGGGGTTCATGATGGTGGGCATCGGCATCGGCACCGAGCTGGCCATAAACGGCACCTGCGCTCATGCCTTTGCCCATATCCTCTACAAGGCCCTGCTCTTCATGAGCATGGGAGCGGTCATGCACCGCACCGGCAAGATCAACGCCACCGACCTTGGAGGGCTCTACAAGTCCATGCCCTGGACAGCGCTGTTCTGCATTGTTGGTGCGGCTTCCATTTCTGCTTTCCCGTTGACCAGCGGCTTCGTTTCCAAGTCGCTGATCGTTTCGGCTGCGGCCAAGGAGCACATGGTCCTGATCTGGTTTACCCTGGTCTTTGCTTCCGCCGGTGTTTTCCACCACTCAGGCATCAAGATCCCTTTCTTTGCCTTCTACGGGCACGACGCCGGGCACCGGGTCAGGGAAGCTCCCTGGAACATGCTTCTGGCCATGGGTATCGCGGCCTTTTTGTGCATCGGCATCGGCGTCTACCCCGACCCCTTGTACGCCTTGCTGCCCTATGAGGTTACTTACATTCCCTATACCGGAGCACACGTTCTGGACCAGACGCAGCTGCTGTTTTTCTCCGCCCTGGCCTTCACCCTGCTCATGCTGTCAGGCCTCTATCCGGCGGAGGTCCGCGCCGTGAACCTCGACGCCGACTGGTTCTACCGCAAGGGCGGCCGGCTCGGGTATCGCTTCTGCGACACCGTGTTGAACAGCCTGAACAAAAACGTCGAGCGCCTGTTCACGGCGGGGTTCGTGCCCGCGCTGGCACGGACTGCCAGAAACGGGGCCTACCACGTTGCCTGCGCGGCCATGCTGCCCATCTGGGTTCTGGGTGGCAAGGCAGGAAGCATCGAAGACAGGAAGGGCACCCTGCGGGACAGCATCGACACCCGCACCGTGCCCATCGGCCTGAGCGCGGCCGCGGCTGCCGGACTGCTCATCCTGTTCTTCCTCCTGGGCCGCTAGGCAGGTTCCATCACGCCACAAGGAGAACGCATCAATGATCACCCCGAGCGAAC
>CAZUBS010000348.1:0-2921 GCA_964618595.1 uncultured Desulfohalobiaceae bacterium | reverse complement strand
ATCGAGTGAATCCATGGAAAACTGGGGGTGGGCGAAGTGCACCTCGTGCACCACGCTTCCCGGGTCCGGATCCCGGGCTGGGTTGAGGGTGACGATGTACTCCTTGGCTGCTTGCAGCCGCTGCAGCCGGTTCATGTGGTAGCTGACCCGCACATGATGGCCCGGCTCTTCCGGTCCCTGGAAGAAGTTCCAGGAGGCCCAGCCGCGGCGGACGGGCGGCAGGAAGGAGACATCGGTGTGCAGCACCACCCGGTTGTCCGTGTAGCGCCAGGTCCCCAGGGCCCTTTGCTCGACCTCATCCCGGTCGATGAGCAATTTCGCCGACACGTCGGCGTGGTTGGCCAGGACCACGGCGTCGTAAGTCTCGGTCATCTTCCCGGCCTGGACCGCGACACCATCCTCTGTCCGCCGCACTTCAGAGACCGGTGTATTCAGGCGCACCTCGCCTTGAAAACCTTTTTCGAAGGCGTGCACATACGTGGTGCTCCCTCCCGGGATATACCGCCACTGCGGCCTGTCGCGGATGGTCATCAGGCCGTGGTTCTGGAAGAAACGGACAAAGGTCTCGGCTGGGAAATGGCTGATAAAGGCATCCGGAGCCGACCAGATGGCCGAGGCCATGGGCACCAGGTACCGCTGCATCATGATCTTGCCCGCTTTCCGCTCGCCGGCGTATTCGCCCAGGGACAAGCCGTTGAGGCGCCCTGCCTCCAGGTCGTGGATGGCTCGCCGGCAGAAGCGGTAGATATCCCAGAGCATGCGCCAGAACGAAGGATTGACCAGGTTGGACCTGCGGGCGAACAGGCCGTTCAGCCCCGTACCCGCGTACACGAACCCGTCCAGGGCATTGTAGTAGGAGAAGGA
Organism: uncultured Desulfohalobiaceae bacterium; assembly: GCA_964618595.1. Lineage (GTDB taxonomy): Bacteria > Desulfobacterota > Desulfovibrionia > Desulfovibrionales > CAZUBS01 > CAZUBS01. Next base: position 2,057 of record CAZUBS010000348.1, on the reverse strand, counting down.
CATGTCCGTGTTGGCCCGCCGCACCTCGGGCCGGTCCAGGAGCCGGTTCAACAGGGGGTAGGTCCGGTCGTTGTGCACGATGAACCCCATGTCCACCGGCAGCCCCACGTCCGGGCCGTCCGGCACGGTGACCGTGTAGGTGTGCCCCCCGAGCCGGCCCTCCCGCTCCATGAGGGTCACGCGGTGCCGGCGTGACAGGCAGTAGGCCGCAGTGATTCCGGCCACGCCTCCGCCGATGACCGCGATGCGCAACCCCTGGGTCTTTTCCCAGCTCTTTGTCTCCACCTGATTCCCTTCCTTACCGTTATCTGATGCAGGTCTCAGGAAGTGCCCGTTGCCTTGCGTAAAAACACGTGGCTGACCAGCCATTCACAGCCCTGGTTGAAACCGAAGAGCTCGGCGCAGGCCATGAAGAACAGGCGCCACCGTTGGAGCTGTATCCTCGCCCCCCTGGGTCCAAGGTCCGGTTCGAATATCTTGACGACCCTCTCCTTGTTCCGGTCGCACTTGGCCAGCCAGGCTTCGCAGGTCAGCTGGTAGTGCCGGCCGTCAACCGTGTGCAGCCCCGTGCACTCGAAGTCTTCGGCGACTTGCGGCAACAGATCCAGCACCGGCATCATCCCGCCTGAAAAAAAATGCCGGCCCATCCAGTCCTGCTGCCCGTCTCCAAAAAAGTACATGCCCGAGCGATGGGCAAAGTGGTGCACGAAGCAGCCCCCCCCGGTTCAAGCCAGGTTGCAACACGCTCCATGAGTGCCCGCCAGTTGCGCATGTGCTCGATCATTTCCACGCTGACCACCCGGTCAGCACGCTCTGTGAAAGCAAACCCGTTCATGTCTGCAAGCCGGACCTCCAGGTTGGACAGTCCCTCCTGTTCTGCCCTGGCGCGGATGTACTCCACCTGCAGCCTGGAGTTGGAGACCGAGGTGATCGCACTTTTGGGGTAGCTGCGGGCCATCCACAGGGAAAGCGACCCCCAGCCGCAGCCGAGTTCCAGGACCCGTTGCCCGTCCTCGAGCTTTGCCCGTCTGCAGGTCAGTTCCAGCATGGCTTCTTCGGAACGGTCCACTTCCTCGACCAGATCCCTGTCCTTTTGTGCAGGATTGTCCCACCACCCGCAACTGTACTTGAGATGGCGGCCCAGGCAGATCTCGAAAAAGGCCGCCGGCACTTCATAGTGCTGCCTGTTGGCGGCCTCGGGGACCAGGGCGATGGGGGCCCGCTCCATGTCCCGAAGAACATCTTCCCGGTCGGGCATGCGGCGCAGCACACCCTCCAGGCGCCTGCGAATACCGAAACGGATCAGGCTGTCTGGAAAAGGCCCTGCTTCGGCCAACAGAAGGGAAAGCGACACGTCATTCCTCCCTCGGAAACCAGGGGATGAACGCGTTGGTTCTTTCGGCGTACTCCTGATACCCCGGCCGTCTGCTCCCGATGTTCTTTTCCGCCATGGTCACACCCGAGACCTTGAGCAGCAGGAAGGTGATCAGGCAGGGGCTGACCAAGGCCCAGAGGCCTTGTTCCGTGGGCAGGACCACGAGGGCAATGCCCCACCACGCCAGTGCCTCGCCAAAGTAGTTGGGGTGCCGGGAGTAACGCCACAAGCCCTGGGCCATGACCTTTCCCTTGTTGCCCGGGTCTGACTTGAACCGCTGAAGCTGATAATCGGCCACGGCTTCGAAGGTGAAGCCGGCGAGCCAGATCGCGGCGCCCATCCAGCCGGTGATCCCGAGCTGGGTCGGGGTCGGGGACCACTGTCCAAGCTGCACCACCAGGGAGACGGCCCACAACAGCCCCGCCTGCAACCAGAATACCGTGACCAGGCTGCGGTATCGGAACGACTCCCCATGCTCCTGGCCCATCTCCCGGTAGCGGCGGTCTTCGGGCTCTCCCCAACTGCGGCTGGTGATGTGCCAGGCCAACCTGACCCCCCACACCGTGACCATGGCCGTGAGCAGTCCCCTGCGGGCCGGCTCGCCCGCAGCCGCAAACTGGCCGATCCAGGCCACCAGCACGAAGCCCGGCCCCCAGAAGCTAACCACGACGCTGACCTTGTC
>CAZUBS010000347.1:0-2923 GCA_964618595.1 uncultured Desulfohalobiaceae bacterium | reverse complement strand
TTCTTCACAGCCATACCCGTTACACAGCGGCATACACCGCGGTCACCTGTTCCGTTTCCTCCAGCACGCCTGCCGTGATCTGGTCCAGGCGCTGCTCCGGCAGGGAAAAATACTCCTCCCACCCCGCGTCCTGATGGTAGCGCATGGCGTCGATCCCGGTGCCCTTGCCGCAGTTCATGGACAGAATGTCGGCCAGGTGGACTATGTAGGCCAGGTGCCGCTTGTCCTCTGCGACCCTGGAAGGTCTGTGGTGGTACCCCATGGCCGTGGCCAGGGGGGCGGGAAGCTTCCACTGCTGGGCCAGAAATAGACCGATCTGGGTGTGGTCGACCCCCAGGATGCGCCGCTCCACCGTCAGGAAATCCTCCTGGGACAGGAGCTCCTGCGCACCCTCCGCCTCGATCCTTGCCTGCAGGATGTCCGAAACGATGTTCTTGCCCAGGTCGTGGGTCAAGGCCGCGGTGTAGGCCAGGTCGGGCGCGACCAGGCCGGAGTCCGCGGCCAGGGACCTGGCCGCTATGGCCGTCTGCAGACTGTGGGTCCACAAGGCCCGGGGCGGGGCTGCATACCCGGCAAGGGGGCTGTCGAAGAGGTGGGCGGCACAGCAGTGCATGGCCACCATGGCCACGGTCTGCGCCCCCAGGTGCACCACAGCCCGTTCCAGCGAGGCCAGGGGCTGGCAAAGCCCGAAACAGGCCGCGTTGACCCGGCTCAGGACCTTGGCCGTGAGCCCTGGGTCGCAGCCGATCAGCCCCGAGACATCCTTGACCGTGTAGTCCGGGGTGCTCAGCAGCTCCAGCAGGCGGATGGCTGTTCCGCTCAAGGGCCTGAGCCGGTCCATGCGCTTCTGCAGCGCATCCCGGGTGATCATTTTTTTCACAGCATCCATGACGTTCTCCCGGGCGAGTCGACCCGCACCCGCCCCGTGGCGACGTCGAGGCTCACCGTCCGGCTGATGGTGCCGCCGAGGTCCTCCGCCGCAATCCACAGGCCCAGCTGCTGCAGGAGCTCCCGCAGGATGTCCACGTTTCTGTCGCCGATGCGAAAGGCCCCCTTGGAGCCGATCACGTTCGCCCCACCCACCAGCTTGACCTGGCATCCCCTGGTCAGGCTGCCCCCGGTAAGGGCGGCCATGCTGCGCAGCAGGAGCGGCAGGGCCTTGTCCGCGTAGTAGGCTGGTTTGCGCACGGGCTGGCTGGCCCAGATCCCCGAGTCGGGCAGGGCCACGTGGGCCATGCCCGCAACCTTTGTGGCGGGGTCGAAGACATTCACCGCCACGCAGGATCCAAGCCCGTAGGTCTTCAGGATCTGACCGGCTGTTTTCCCTGCCGCCAGCTCGCCCACGCCAATGACCCGTGTCTCCCCTCCCGGGGTTGGCCCGACACCTTTGCAGGGCTGGCCTGCGCTCATACCCAGGGCCTCCCCCTGACGTTTCATTTCACTCCTTCCTGTAGATGGCCGGGGCCATCTGCTTGAGGGGGAGCGACATGCCGGCCAGGCTCTCGGAATGCCCGATGAACAGGTGCCCGCCCTTGCCCAGGTGGGTGCAGAACTTGCGGATCAGTTTCTCCTGGGTGGTGCGGTCGAAATAGATCAGCACGTTGCGGCAGAATATGACGTCCAGCCGCTCCCCAAGGTCAAAGGGGTCCATGAAGTTGAGGCGCCGGAAATGGACCATGGAGCGCACTTCCGGGGCTATGCGCACCAGCTCCTTGCGCGGGTCCTTGCTGCGCAGGAGGTACTTCTTGCGCATCTCCGGGGGGATCTTGGCGATCTTGTCGTCCGGGTAGACGGCCCTGATGGCTTTCTCCAGCATGGCGCAGGAGATGTCCGTGGCCAGCACCGTGAAGTTGAACCCGCGGCACTGGTCGCTGTACTGGCTCAGGAGCATGGCCAGGGTGTAGGGTTCCTCTCCTGAGGAACATCCCGCGCTCCACACGGAGAAGACCTTGCCGCTGTTGTCTGCGACCCACTGGGGCAGCAGGCGGGTGACCAGGTAATCGAAGTGCTTTGCTTCCCGGAAGAACTCCGTGGTGTTGGTGGTCACCACGTCGGCCAGGTGTGGAAACTCCGTGGCCTTGCCGCTCTCGCTGAACAAATGGCGGGCATACTCCTTGAAGCTCTGCATCTCCAGGGCGCGGAGCCTCTTTTGCAGCCTGGCCTGCAGCATGCCCAGCTTTGAAGGGGCGATGCTCAGGCCAAGCTCGGCGTAGAGGTAGGAGCGGAAGGTTTCAAAGTCCTTCTGGCCAAGCAACGGAACCGTGTACGGCTGACTGCAGCTGCGACCCTTTCCGACCGGCATGGCGTTTCCCCGCATCTAGGCTACCGCAGACCTGATCAGCTCACGCACATCCACGATCAGGGCGACGCTCCCGTCCCCCTTGATGGTGGCCCCGGATATCTCCCGGACATGCTTGTACACGCTTCCCAGGCTCTTGATCACGGTCTGGTGCTCTCCGATGACATCGTCGACCTTCAAGCCGACCCTGCTGCCCTCCACCTCGGTGACCACGATCTGCTCGATCTTCGGCCTGTGGCCGTTGATCCCGAAGACCTTGCGCAGGCTGACAAAGGGGACCAGCTCCCCACGGATGCTGATCAGCTGCCTGCCCTCATCCCTGTCACTGCCGGACCGGGTGATTTCCGTGCACTCCTCAACCAGGGAGAGCGGTATGATGAAGAAGCTCTCCCCGACCCGGACCTGCAGGCCCTCGATGATGGCCAGGGTCAGCGGCAGCTTGATAGTTATGGTGGTCCCTGTACCCCAGGTCGAGTCCAGCTCGATCTTGCCGCGCAGGGACTCGATGCTCCGTCTGACCACGTCCATGCCCACCCCCCGGCCGGAAACGCTGGTGACGGCGTCGGCCGTGGACATCCCGGGGGCGAAGATGAGCTGCAACAGCTCCTTTTTCGAAAGCTCGGC
>CAZUBS010000346.1:0-2935 GCA_964618595.1 uncultured Desulfohalobiaceae bacterium | reverse complement strand
GGTAATGGTCATATTCTTCATAGACACCAGATTAGTGCTACACTAAATTTGTGTCAAGCAATTGATGCTGGGACTGACTAATCTTTGCCCAATACTTTGTGCCCTTATCTTGTGACACGCAAATCTCGATTATTACCTTCAAGATGAATCCCGAAGCTGATAGGGTTGCTAGGAAAACCGTATCTTCAGGAGGAATCCATGCGCTGTCTTGTCGGATTCATGCTTGCCATTTGCCTGTTCTCTTCACCCGCCCCCGCACGTGGCCAGTCGTGGGAGATCGATCCCGACCACAGCCAGGCCGTGTTCACCATCGAGCACGTGGTCGGTTATGTGAGCGGGTTTTTCAACGAGTTCAACTTCCGGGACAAAAACCTGGAGAGCACCATTGTCTTTGACCCTGAAAACCCGGGGGAGGCGGCCATCGACGTGGTCATCAACACCTGGTCCCTCCAGTCAGGGGTGCAGCGCCGGGACAAGCACCTGGCCACCAGGGAGTTTTTCGACTCCCTCACCTACCCGGTGATCAGGTTCACGAGCAAGGAGGTCGACAAGAAGGGTGAGAACCGCTTCGAGGCCAGGGGCGAACTGACCATCAAAGACGTGACCAGGACCGTGAGCGTGCCCTTCACCTACCTGGGCTCTGAACCAAACCCTGCGCCTGGGGACGACCGCCTCAAGGGGGGGATTCGCGGGACCATCACCGTGAACCGGATGGACTACCACGTGGGCCCTGGAAAGTTCCTCCAGATAGGGCTTCTGGGCGACGAGGTGCGGATGGACGTCTATCTGGAGCTGTTCGAGAAAAAGGAAGGGTCTTCGAAATAGGGAGAGGGCACGCCGCCTGTTGCAAGGTTTAACGGAGGCCTGTTTATATACCACAGGCCGGTTTGCTCCCCACTTGACACCCCGCCCCAATCCCTGAACTCTGATCAGAGAACCAACTTGAAGGAGCACACCATGGTTGAAGACAAGCTCAGGGAGTACAAGGGCAAGCGGGACTTCTCCAAGACTCCCGAGCCTCAGGGAAGCTCGGGAGCGAAATCCGGCAAAAAGCCGATCTTCGTGGTCCAGCAGCACAAAGCCAGTCGCATGCACTTTGACCTGCGGCTGGAGGTGGACGGGGTGCTGAAGTCGTGGGCCGTGCCCAAGGGGCCGTCCACCGACCCCGAGGACAAGCGGCTGGCCGCGCGCACCGAGGACCACCCCCTGGACTATGCCCGTTTCGAGGGGGCCATCCCAGAGGGGGAGTACGGCGGGGGCACGGTCATTGTCTGGGACACCGGGGAGTACGACAACCAGAGTCACAAGGACGACCAGGACATCTCCATGAACGAGGCCCTGGACAAGGGGCATGTCTCGGTCTGGCTGCACGGGCAGAAGCTCAAGGGCGGCTACTCTTTGATACACACAAGAATGCGCGGTCAGGAAAAGAACTGGCTGCTCATCAAGGAGAAGGACGACGAGGCTGACGCGCGCCGCAACCCGGTGTCCACGGAGCCGCAGTCGGTCATCAGCGGACTGAGCGTGGAGGAGATGGAAAAGAGGATGCAGGAGCAGGAGAAAGGGTGATGGCTTCTCCGCTTGACGTGCTGTCAGAAGAAGAACGGCAGGACCTTCCGGACAAGGAGCCAGGTTTTGCCGATCCAATGCTGGCCACACTGAGCCACGAGATCTTCTCCGACCCTGATTGGATCTACGAGCGCAAGCTTGACGGGGAGCGCATCCTGGCCGTGTGCCAGGGCGGGAAGGTTAATCTCTACTCGCGCAACCATAAGAGCGCTGACCACAATTACCCCGAAGTGCGCGAGACCCTGGAAGAGACCGCCGCGTGCATGGATTTCGTGGCCGACGGCGAGGTTGTGGCCTTCCGGGGCGGGGTGTCCAGCTTCCAGGCCCTGCAGCCGCGCATGCAGTCAAAGGAACCGGAAGAGGCCAGGGAGAGCGGGGTGGCCGTGTACTACTACCTGTTCGATCTGGTTCAGTGCGCGGGCAAGTCCCTGGAGAAGCTGCCGCTTCGCTCCCGCAAGCGGGTGCTGCGAAAGGCCTTTGGATTCAAGGACCCGGTCCGCTTCACCCCCCACCGGAACGAGGAGGGTGAGAAGTACCACGCCGAGGCGTGCGACAAGGGTTGGGAGGGAATCATCGGCAAGAAGGCAGACTCCAGGTATGCGCACTCCCGTTCCCGCAACTGGCTCAAGCTGAAGTGCGTGCGCCGCCAGGAGTTCGTGATCGGCGGCTTCACAGACCCTGAGGGGGAACGCATCGGTTTCGGCGCCCTGCTCATCGGCTACTACGAAAAGGACAAGCTGCGCTATGCCGGCAAGATCGGCACGGGGTACGACCACGAAACACTGGAGTCGCTCTCGGATCGGCTCGAGAGCAGGGAACGCAAGACCCCGCCCTTTGATGACGATGATCTGCCCTCCAAGGGCGTGCACTGGGTCACCCCCGACCTGGTGTGCGAGGCCGGGTTCACCGAGTGGACCCGGGACAACAAGCTCAGGCACCCGCGGTTCCTGGGGCTGCGCAGGGACAAGGCGCCCGAGGATGTGCGCAAAGAGGCGTAGGGAGAAGAAGCTGAAAGCTGAAAGCTCAAAGCTGAAAGTAAGAAATAGGGAGCTGGAAGCTCGAAGCTGGAAGCAAGAAAGTATCGAAGTTCGAAGTCGGCCAGTCCTTCGCAGCTCCAGCAAAGGGTGGGAAGAAAAAGGCTGGGACTCGAATTTTCACGAATTTGAACGAAGGACACGAATAAAGGTCTGGAGGGTTTCACCCTGAAAAGCTCGTTTGATTCGAGAAGATTCTTCTTTCATTCGTGTCGATTCGTGGAACCGCCTTTCGTTCTTTGCTGTTGAGCTTCCAGCTGAGAGACTCTCACGCACAGGAGTGTCCATGACCAAGCGAACTTTCGTTTCCATCACGCTTGAAACCTCGAACG